>CAXTWP010000105.1:2172-3604 GCA_964247945.1 uncultured Acidobacteriaceae bacterium
CGTTCTCTCCCATCAGGTAGCAGGTGATTCCCGCCGATTCAAGCATTCCCTTCGCCATCTGTGCCTCGATCGGCTCAAGAAACTTGGCGACGGTCACCAGCGCAGTCGATTCATCTTCGGTGATCCTCACTTCGTCTCCACGCTTTGTAGATGGAAGGTGATGGTTCCCCAGAACAGCCGCGCTCGTATCTGCACGGGAAGGTGCCGCGCATCATCCGTGTACCAGATCCAAATATTTCCCCTGTTTTTCACGATGCCCTCCTCCGCTGTCGGCTGCACCCGCACTGTCTCGAAGGTCCCGGCCGGCGTCTTGATCTCTTCCTTCGCTTCGACCTTCATCGTTACAGTGACGGTCCGCATCGCGTCCGCCAGCGGAAAGCGGAAGTTCTGCCCGACCACCATCCCCTGCGACGCCGCGTAAAAGATCGCCGACAGGGAATCCGTGACGCACGCCGGGATGGCCGCCGACAGTGTCTTCGATGTACCCTTGACTATATTCTTCTCCACTTGCGTCTGCCGCCCTGCTCCATAGTTGAAGCTTAGGTCGCCTGTCACCTTGCGCATCCCTTCGTACAACTGCTTGTTAAACCCCGTTGAGCAGCCCGTAGCTGTATCGAACCCCGACTGAAAGCGGTCCACCACCGGGAACAGCATCGTCACCGCTCCCACCGTATCCGCCGTTGCGGTCACCCTTTCCTGGGTTCCTTGCTGTTCCAGATGGAAGACTGCCGTTCCTGCTGTAAACACTCTCCAATCCACCGCAAAGATCAGCGTCTCGTGTGCGGGAAAGCTGTACCCGGCAGGCGGTGATTGCAGCGTTGGAATCTGCGGACTCGCCACAGCCTTCTGTTGCGCTTGGAGGTGAACCAAGCCGCTCAGGAAGATGAAGATAAAAGCGGCCTGTAGAATAAACGTTCGTTTCAAATCAGACAAACTCACAATCCGATGACTAGGCGAGAACCCGGTCGCATGGTACCGATGAATCCACGACCACGCCCTCGTAGTTGAAGCATGCAGCACCACTTATCAGCGTCCCGCAAACCACAACCGGAACGCCAAAGCCATATAGATTGCGGCCGCGCCCATCGCACAATTGTACTCGCGGTGACGCAGATACAACGTTTGCGAGAACCTTCCCGGCTCTCCGTTCGTTGCCGCCGCCCTCAGCCTTGGAAGCAGCCGCGGCACCCGCGTCGCATAGGCCATGAACCCTTCGAACTTTTCCCTCAGGTAAGCCTCTTCGGAAGTGATAGTCGGAATATAGATCGCCGCAAACAGACCTGCCAGCAGCATCAGAACCACCCAACTGCGCGCCGCCGCCGCAAAGCCGAACGCGATCATCATCGATCCCAGGTACAGCGGATTGCGAGTGTAGGCGTAGGGGCCGGTCGTCGTCAGCTCTGCATTCTTTCGCACGTAACCTGATGCATAG
>CAXTWP010000105.1:3614-9139 GCA_964247945.1 uncultured Acidobacteriaceae bacterium
CAGCCAGACCCCGGGTGGGACCAGCAGCAGGCTCCAAAGCATCGATACGACGGTCGGCCTCGCAAACCACAAAAACACCGCCGCAAAACAGAACCCCAGCGGTACGCGTATCCGCCGTGCTATTTTCTGCCAAGCCTTTTGATTCAATGGCCGCTCTCTTCATCGGGTTGTCGCCACGATGTGTTGCTCACTTGCTCAACCGCGCTCACGACCTCTTCCACCGTAATTCGCGCCAATCCCTCTTCCGGCTCGGTGTGCCGGCGATGATCCACCCGGCTTGATTTATGTCGAATCACGATGCGCCGTCCGGCATACGGTCCTGTGCGCTCGGGGTGCGTCGGCCCATAGAGTCCCACTACGGGCCGGTCCAGCGCCGCCGCCAGATGCAGCGGTCCCGTATCTCCTGCGACCACAACCGCCGCCCAGCGTACAAGAGCCACCAGTTGTGCCATGTCGCATACTACCGGCACTGCCCGGCCGCCGCTCGCTTCCCGCACTGCTGTCGCGACCTCATCGTGTTCCCGCGCGGCATTTACCAGAGGCAGGAAGCCGCGTTCCGAGAGCGCCGCGGCCAGGCCGCCGTACCGCTCCACGGGCCACTGTTTCGCTCCCCAGCCCGCCGTCGGCGCAAGCAGCGCAAACCGAGCGCCGCCAGCCAGGCCCGTCAGCAGCTGATCGCACCAGGCTTCCGCCTTTTCGTTCCAGGGCAGAAGCATCATCGCGGGCGTAAGGACCTCGCCGACGGCCGCTCCCATCAACTCCAAACCGCGGTCGACTACGTGAATGGATCTGGCTGCAACCCTCCTGCCGTATAGCCATCTTGCCACCTCCTCGCGCGGTCGCGCGTACCCCACGGAAAGCTCCGCTCCCGCCATCCATCCCACCACAGCCGACCGCAACAGCCCCTGCATATCCACACAGATATCGTATCGCTGTTCGCGCAACTCCCGCCGCAAGCTCCACACCTCTCCCAATGTCTCTCGCGAAAACGGTCTCTGATTCCAGGCTCGCGTGGGAACCTCATGGACCTTGTCGACTAGCGGCATGCCTCGATAACCGCCGGGCTCACTTGCCGCACTTGCTCGAAGGAGCGGCAGCCAGCGCGGCTCGATCGCCCATCCAATCTCCCACTCGGGATGTCGCGCCCGCAGCGCCGCAACCGCCGGCATGGCGTGCAGCACGTCGCCCATGGCACCCGTGCGAACCACCAATAAACGCACCCGCCGGGTTCCCTCCAACCGCGCTCGATCATAGATCGGCAAGTCTTCATCTTCTCATGCGATCCAAGTCCATCACCCCGTTAAACGCTGCGCGATCGCCTCCATCACTCCTTCCTCATGCAGAAAATCGACCCTCAGGCTCGCCACCGCGAACTTCCCTAGCCGGTTCCGCATAGCTTGCGACAACCTCACTTCATCCTTCTCCGTGGTCACAAGCATCCGACCTTTAGCCACCGATCTGAGGTGCTCCGCGTCACGCTGTCCGTAGCGATAATGGTCGCTGAAGACAACAGTCTCCGCCACCTCAACCCCCCTTGCGCGGAGCATGGCAAAGAACCCGTCAGGCCGCGCGATACCGCAGAACGCCACAACAGGGCCCAGCACCGGCGCAAGCACGAGCCGTCGTTGCACCACCCAGATCGGCATCTCGCCCCCTAGCCGCCGCACGACAGGCCGCAGCGCCTCCGTTTCGTTTTCACGCAGGACCACGATGTCCGCCTTCCGTAGCCGTCGCAACGGCTCCCGCAGATTTCCCGCCGGCAGAAGCCAGTCCTCCGTATCTTCGGCCGTCAGCAACACGACGTCGAGTGCTCGCGCGAGACGCCGATGCTGGAAGCCATCGTCCAGCAGGTGGATGCCCTGACTTCTTGCAAGTTCGCCAACCTCCGCCAGTCGCCCCGCCGTATACCGGTCCGCACCCACATACACGGTTAGCCCCGCCCGCGCCATCGCCAGCGGCTCATCCCCGAATTGCTCCGCGGTTCCAGCGGCATCGACCCGTTTTACAGTCGCCGAGCTCCGCCCATACCCCCGGCTCAGCACATCGACTGCAAAACCAAGCCGCCCCAGCAGTTCCGCTAAGGCCGCAACGACCGGCGTCTTCCCGGCTCCCCCCGCGGACAAGCTCCCTATGCTCACCACCGGCCACGCAAGCCGTCGCGCGTACCCCGACCGCTCTTCGATAAACCGCCGCTTTGCCCACAGGCCCGCCGCGTACACCGGCACCAGCGGCAGCAGCAGCGAGCGTCTCATCGGATCAGTCCCACCAAGGCAGCGACGACCCGGCCCGTGGCACCCGATTGGGCCTCGAACACTGCTCGCCCTCTTCCCCCCATGGCCTTCGCCCGCTCACGATCTGTCAGCAACTTCGTAAGTGCGTCATCCAGCTGTTGTTCCTTGTCCAGGATGCAAATACCGTCAACCTTCCGCATCTGTTCCACTACCTCTCTGAAGTTTTCGAAGTGGGGTCCCATTATTACCGGCACTCCAAACCGTGCCGCCTCCAGAGGATTATGCCCACCGCGTCGCACCAAACTGCCGCCGAGAAACGCTACATCCGCTACCGCGTACACCGCCGCGAGGTCCCCGATCGTATCCAGCAGAATATTCTTGCCTCCCGCCATCTCGCCATGCAGTAATGCGGTCGCTTTTACTACTCCGCTTGGCTCCATCACCGAGTAAACATCGGCAAACCGATCGGGATGCCGGGGAGCCATCACCAGGAGCGCTCCCTCCATCTGAAGCACGGAAGGCCACCAACGCATCAGGATCGCCTCTTCCTGATGCACTTTATCGGATACCGTGCTCCCCGCTACAACGATGGGCCGCCCCGCCGCCGCCTCGCGCACCAACTCCGCCATCCGGCTCTCGCGCGGCGACCGCACGTCGTACTTCAGATTCCCCGCCACGCTTACTCGCTCCGCGGCTACGCCCATGGCTCGCAGCCGCGCCGCCGTCTCTTCGCTCTGCGCCAAAAAGACCGACACCCTGTGCAGCAGCGGCCCCCATACCCAACGCAGCCGCATATACCGGGGGAACGAGCGGTCTGACACCCGGGCGTTGGCCACCGCCACCGGCACCCCGGCCCGCGAGCATTCACGGAGCATATTCGGCCACAGTTCACTCTCCATCAACACCACGATCCGCGGCCGCAACACTCGCAAATACCGCCGCATGAGCACGGCAAAGTCCAGCGGCAGGTAGAACACCGGCGCGCCCGCGAACCGCTCCCGCGCCAGCCGCTGCCCGGTCTCCGTTGTGGTCGAGACGGCAACCACCACGCCCGGCAAAGCCACGCGCAGCTCTTCCACCAGCCGCGTCGCCGCTAAAACCTCCCCCACGCTCACCCCATGAAGCCAGATCACCGGTCTCCCCGTGCGATGCGCCTCGGCCGCCGCCGCCCTCAGCCCGGGCGGTACGCGCCCCAGCCGGTCCGGCAGTCCAGCACGGTACCGCCCGTTGACCGCCATGCGCGCCAGCCACCAGGGAGCGCCGCCCACCACGACCATCAGCAGCAGCGAACTGTACACCAACATCGTCAAACCCAAACGGCTGTCCTCTTCACCTCCAGCCTAAGCGATAATCGACATGCCCATGCTCCCGCGCTTCACCTACCTCCCGGCCCTTATGTTTTTGACAGCCATGCAGGCTCTCGCCGCCGACCATAAAGCGCCTACCGCCAAACCGGCCCAGCAATACGCCG
This sequence comes from uncultured Acidobacteriaceae bacterium, assembly GCA_964247945.1. GTDB lineage: Bacteria > Acidobacteriota > Terriglobia > Terriglobales > Acidobacteriaceae > Edaphobacter. The sequence goes on from CAXTWP010000105.1 coordinate 7,317, forward strand.
CCTCGGACACCCACCCGAACGAGCACGTCACCGTTGCCGCCGAGCCTTGCGCAGACCCGAAAGACTGCGCCTTTTTCCGTCTTCCTTACATCCAGCACGGCTTCGCTCCCATCCGCGTGGTGATCACCAACGACTCCGATCGGGCGCTCTCGCTCGACGATGCCCGCATCCAGTTTATCTCCGCCAATCGCGACACCATCCCCGCCGCGACCGACGATGACCTCAACCGCCGCCTCTTCAACATCAAAAACACAAAGGACACCAAGATCCCCCTGGTCGTCGTTCCCCTCTCCATCCCGATCCATCACGCTCCGGTCGATAAGAAGATCACCGAGGATGAGGACGACACTGGCTTCCACGGCACCATCGTCAACGCCCATTCCTCGCTCGACGGCTATCTCTTTTACGACGTTCGCGGCCTTGACGATCCTCCTTTCAAAAATGCCGAGCTCTATATCAAGAAAATTCATACCCTCGACGGCAAGCAGGAACTGTTCAATTTCACCATCCCCTTCGACAGATGGCTCGCCGCCGCCCCCGCCAGCCAACGAAAGTAGATATATGCACCCACTCAACATTCGAGAAGCAATGACCACCGACGTTCCTCAGATTCTCACCTTCATCCGCGAACTTGCTTTGTACGAGCGTGAACCAGAGGCCGTCCAGGCTACTGAAGCCGACCTGCTCCGCGACGGCTTCAGCGAACCCCGGCGCTTCCGTTGCCTGATCGCCGAGCACGAAACCACTCCCGCCGGCTTTGCGCTGTTCTTTCACAACTATTCCACCTGGACGGGTCGCGCTGGGATTCACCTGGAAGACCTCTTCGTCCGCCCCGAGCATCGAGGTTTGGGTATTGGCAAGGGACTGCTTGCCCGCGTAGCCGCTATCGCCGTCGCCGAAAGCGCGCCTCGCCTGGAATGGAACGTCCTTGGCTGGAACCAGCCCGCAATCGACTTCTATCACCGGGTGGGCGCCCAGATGAAGTCGGAATGGTGCGGTATGCGGATCAGCGGCGACGCGCTCACCGCCTTGGCCTCTGCTCGTAGTATCTAGGTCAGTTTGGCCAAGGCGGCAGTGGCATCTTTGGCTGTCTGCGTGTTGGGCGCGAGAGCCACGGCCTTCTTGAGGTGGAGTTCCGCATTCTGCTTATCGTTGAGCTTGTCGTAGGTAAGGCCCAGATGATAGTGGATGGCGGCGTTATTCGGTTCCGCCTTAATGGCATCCTCAAGGAGGTCGCGGGCGGAGGCGAAGGTGCCCTTGTGGTAGTAGACCCACGCGAGAGTGTCGGCGGTGTCGGGGGAGTTAGGCGCGCCACGCCGGGCGGTCTGGGCAAGGGTAAGCGCCGAATCGATATTCTGGCCTTGCTCCACCATCAGGAAGGCTAGATTGTTCGAGGCCATCACCTGATCGGGCTGGATCTGGAGAGACCTCTTGTAGTATTCGATAGCCTTGAAGGGGTTTCCCGCCGCCTCTTCCAGTGTTCCAAGGGTGGTGGTCACGTTGGGGTTGCCAGGGTGAGCGGCGAGCCACTGCTCCCAGGTGGCTATCGCTTGCGGTGTGTTGCCGAGGGCGTTTTGTGCTTGCGCATACACCTCTACCGCGCTGACGTCGTTGGGGTTGAACTGCATGGCCTTCTGAGCGTTATCCCGCGCGGCATTGAAATCGTGGAGCGTGATCTGAAGCGAGGCAAGCATGACATAGAGGCTGAGATTGCCGGGAGACTTGGCGATCTGTTCCTGAATGCGGGCCACACCCTTCTCCGGCTGCTTGGCAGTGAGATCGAGGCGGACCAGAGAGCTGAGACTCTCGAGCGAGTTGGGGTC
>CAXTWP010000106.1:0-271 GCA_964247945.1 uncultured Acidobacteriaceae bacterium
AACCCCACGCAAAGAATCAAGCTAGACAGGTGAAGACTTCATAACAGGCTCTAGAGAAACAGCTAAGGGCAATTTCGGGCGGGAGTAGCGTTCGCTATCTCCTTCCGCAACCGACGGGAGGTATCTTTGCGGCTTTGGGCGTCAAAGGTCCCGCCGGCGGCGTGGGAGAGTACGCCAACGGCACCTGGAAGAGTTATGACGCATTTGGCTCCATGGTTCCGAAACTACTACCAACATGATGTTCCTTGGTAAGGAAGGTGCTCTCTGGGTA
>CAXTWP010000106.1:281-7950 GCA_964247945.1 uncultured Acidobacteriaceae bacterium
TAGGCACGGCGGATCAAGGACTGTACCGCATCTCGAACGGAAGAGCCGATCTTTTCACGATGAGTGATGGCCTTTCGGGCGATCAAGTGAACGATGTTCGCGAGAATGCTGAAGGCAACACCTGGGTCGTAACCGTTGGCGGTGTTGACTGTTTCAGAGATATACCCGGGCGGACTACACTCCGCATAGTGGACTGACCTGGGGCCTGAGTAACCCAATCCTTTCCAGAGCAGATGGATCAGTCTGGATCGCGGGAAAAGGAGGCGTCGATGGCTGGCGGGACGGCAGCATTACTCCGCTTCAAGCGAATATTGGGAACACCATCCATGCCTTTTAGGAGGATTCGACTCATCGAATATGGATCGCTGCCGACAATCGTCTCCGTCTACATGACCACGTCAATTACGAACGATACGTATAAGCAAAAGGAGCGAGCAGCCTCACGCTGAAGAAACCATTAGCTCGATTGCGCAGGATGGGACGGGCACCTTGTGGGCCATCCTCTCTCGGAGCGGCGTCAGAACATTCCCGGAGATCAAGAACGAGAAAGTTGTCCGGACCTTCCAGTTGCCGGCGAAGGACCGAGCGAAGTGGTTGGCAGCGGATTTAGAGGGAGGACTTTGGGTTGGGTCCAACAGCGGAAAATTGAGCTATCTGAGGGAGGAACGGCGCGAGTTGGCCCCGCGTCCAACAAGCTCGTATTCGTTCGGCATCACTGATGTTAGGGTGACACCCGACGATACTTTGCTAGTCAGCATGGGGTCGGCCTATTCATCAAGACAAAGCAGCAATGGAGAGTCCTGAATTTGGATGTGGCTTACCGTGCTCCCCCATCTACTCGGCACTCTTTTATAGCGATGGAGATATCTGGTTATTTGGGGCGTGCGGCTTGTTGGAGGTCCGCAAGGCTGACCTCCAACAACTCGTAATGAATTAAGCGTTCCGAGTGACTCCTCATATATTTGGTAGGCTTGAAGGTACCTTCCCGGGAGATCAAGAGGATGGGCAGCCAAGGACTGCGAAGGCGACCGGGGGGACGCTGTGGTTCACTAGCGGCACAGTGTTGCAGATGATTCAGCCAGATCGTGACCTGCGCCCCGGAAATCTCTACCAGTCGGAACTGGAGTTCTCTCGTATTTAAGCGAGGGAGCTGACGATGAAGAAGAGCCGGTATACGGAAGAGCAAATTATCGGGATATTGAAGCAGCATGAGGCTGGGGTGAAGACGGCAGATTTGTGCCGGGAGCACGGGAGCAGCGCGGCGACGTTCTATGGCTGGAAGTCGAAGTTCGGCGGCATGGACGTCAGCGAAGCGCAGCGGCTGAAGGCGATGGAGGATGAAAACCGTCGTCTGAAGCTGCTGGTTGCGGAGCTGAGCCTGGACGGGGAGGCGCTGAAGGCTGTGATCCGAAAAAACGGCTGGAGCTTGCCGGTCTAAGAGAAGAGGTTGCGTTCGTCTCGGTCGAGTACCGGCTGAGCGATCGCACGGCCTGCAAGCTGCTGGGCGTGGAGCGGTCGAGCTCGGTGTGAGCCTCGGCCGGACCGCAACATGGAACTGCGCGAGGAGCTGATGAAGCTGGTGCGGCAGAAGCCTCGCTACGGCTATCGGCGGCTGCGTGCGCTGCTGGAACGGCGAGGCCACGAGGTGAACGTGAAGCGTGTCTACCGGCTGTATGCGGAGGAAGGACTGGCGGTGCGGCGACGCAAACGCAATCGGCTGGTGCGCGATTGAGCTCTGGAGCCGCGTCTGATCCGTCCCAACCAGGAGTGGGCGATGGACTTCATCATCGACGGCCTGGCGACCGGGAGGATGGTCCGCATCCTGAGCGTGGTCGATGCCTACACGCGCGAGTGTCTGGCGCTGGAGGCCGACACCAGCCTGGTTTGGGACGAGTGACAAGAGTGTTGGAGCGGATAATCGGAGAACGTGGGAGACCAGAGAACCTGCGCTCAGACAATGGCCCGGAGTTCACCTCGCGGCGCATGCTGGGCTGGGCGGAGGACTGGAAGGTTGGGCTGGTACATATCCAGCCCGTAAAGCCGATGCAGAACGGGCACGTCGAAAGCTTCCACGGATGACCACGCGACCAGTGCCTCAACGCAAGCTGGTTCAGAACGTTGAATGACGTACGAAGCACCCTGGCAAGCTGGCGGCGCGAGTACAACTGCGAACGCCCGCATAGCTCGCTCGACTACAGGACACCGGAGGAGTTCCGGCTGAAGGCAGGCTATGCAGATGTGGAAAGCAAATAACGCTTCCCACATCCGCACAGCCTCGACTACGACGGCTGCGAGATAATCACAAAGCAAAACCAAAACGGGGAAACTCCAGTTCTCTGTGGATGAGAAATCGGGGGCAGGTCATAAGGCAGCACATAGCGGGGTTCTTACAAACTCCGGGGTATGGAGAGGTTCAAGCACAAGTGTCAGGCCTGCGCTTTGGAGCGAAGTGTAACCTCACCGATGTTCACTCCATCGGGCTGCTGCAGTATGTAAACGATGGCATCGGCGACTGCTTCGGGTGACATGGCGAGCTTCCCGCCTGCCTTTCGCATTTGCGCTTTCAGTTCCGGGCTTTTCACATGCTCACTGAACGCGGTGTCGGTGAATCCCGGCAGAACGGTGCTTACTCGAATTTGCCCAGCGAGCTCTTGGCGAAGTCCATCGGAGAGGGCGAGGACTGCCGCCTTCGTGGCCGAATAGACGACCTGATTGGGAACTGTCTTACGAGCGGCCGTCGATGCGGTATGGATGAAGTGCCCGAAGCCCTGCTGACGAAAGACAGGAAGCGCCGCAGCTATCCCAAAAAGGACGCCTTTGATGTTCACATTCACCATCGTTTCCCAGTCGTCCACGGCAAGTTCGTCGAAGGGTCCGATGGGCATGGCGCCGGCGTTACTGAACAGCACGTCGAGCTGACCGAAACTCTCCCGGGCGAGTCGTACGAGATTGAGCAGGTCCTCACGCTTGCTCACATCCGTAATACCATGCGTGGCTTCGCCTCCGGTAGCACGAACCTCTGCCGCTACTCGCAAAAGCGCTTCTTCGTGCCGTGCGCCCAGCACGAGCTTTGCCCCGAGACGAGCTAATCTAAGGGCGGTAGACTTCCCTATACCGCTGCTCGCCCCTGTTATCGCTATTACCTGCCCTTTGATCATCGTGCCTCCGTCCAACAACAATGATTCCATACTTGGTTCAGGTTCATCGAACAGAGCCGCACCTTACCTACAGCGGACTGAGTAAACGTATTCATAGTCTCGCTCCGGTTGCGAGTAGTCGACAGTGCGTAGGAGAATTATGACGTGGATAAAAGCTGATCAGCCTGCCGAGTTGAAGCTCCGTATCAAAGGGTTACCTATACCTATCGTCGCTTGCACGCGTGTGACGCTGCCGGATGTCTCGAGAGCATCTGCATCTCACGCCTTGGGTCAACGGCGTAACCCCGGTGCGAGGGGCAAAGTTTGCCCAACATTGGACGGTGCTTCAGTCACCGCAGCAGAGATTCGGGATGCCACCCGAATCTATTGCTAGAGTGATCACATAAACACATGCCATAGAGATTGATATGCTTTATCGGGTAGTCAGTCCTTAGCTGTAGCACTGCGTTGACAGCTGTAGCACTGCGTTGACGACTCCCGTCAAGTGATCCACTCCCGGCCCTTCAGACTACGAAAAGCGCTTAGTACGCTTCCAATTTGCTGATCAATTTGGTGATCAAGGGCTCATGAGCGCGGCGAATTGCCTCACGGGATCGGCCCGAAGCCTGAGGGCGGATGCCGGTGATGGGTGGCCTGCTCGTAGCTGTAGGCGAGTCTGAACAGAAGTGGTTCGTTGAACGGGCGTCCGAGGATGCTCACGCCGGCGGGCAGTGTGCCGTGAGTAAAGCCCATGGGCACCGTGATGGCAGGCATCCCAGTAGGGGGCGCGAGTTGCTGGCTGTTGTCGCCGCCGGGGCTCTTCAGGTCGCCGACCTTGCGCGGAGGATTGCTCCACGTGGGATAGACAATGGCGTCGACCTTGGCCGCGTCCATGGCGGCGACGATGGCGTCCCGAAACGCGATCTTTTTGTCGTCGTGGTAAGTGTCCAGGCAGGGACCGGTGCGCGGATTTGGGTTGGCTTCGGCCTTTGGATCAAGGGCGCGCTTGATCCGCTCCTGCACACTCGGAAGATAGAGCCCGGAGTCGTAGACCTCTTGCAGGGTCTTATAGGGCGCGTTGGTGCCGTGGGTGGCAAAGTAGTGATTGATATCCGCCTGGAAGTCGCCGCAGCCGACGCGCTTGGAAATGTTCTCGAAGTCGGGGATGTCAAAGTCGATCACCTCCGCCCCTTGCGCTCTCATCTCGGCGATGGCCTTCTCCGTCAGACCCTTGATCTCGGGGTCGGTCGTCGCCGCGTCGATGTATCGGCGGAAGACGCCGAGGCGCGCGCCCGTCAGGCCATCCTTCCGGAGAGAGCGGGTGTAGTCCTTCTCCACCTTGCCGTTCGACGCGGCGGTAATAGGATCGGCGGGATCGTACCCGGCGACCACGCTGAGCACCGCCGCCGCATCGGCCACCGTCCGGGCCAGCGGACCGCCCACGTCCGCAAACGAGTTCAGGGGCAGGATACCGTCGCGGCTGGTGAGGCCGATTGTCGGACGAATACCCACCAGAGCATTGTGCGACGCCGGCCCGCGGATTGAATCGCCCGTGTCCGACCCGAGGCCGACCTCCGCCAGGTTCGCGGCCACCGACGCGGCGGTACCCCCGCTTGAACCGGCCGGGACGCGCTCAAGATCGTAGGGGTTGCGGGTGATGCCGGCGATAGAACTCTCAGTAAGGACGGGACTGAAGGCCCACTCGGCCATATTGGACTTGAAGAGAATGATGGCCCCCGCTTCCCGAATCTTCTTCACCATAAAGGCGTCGTCCTGGGGAAGAAAGCCTTTCAGTGCGAGCGAGCCCGCGGTGGTCTGGAGCCCCCTGGTGTCGTAGTTGTCCTTAACGACCATCACGATGCACTGCAAAGGCAACAAGCTATGGGTACGGGCCAAGTTCTCGTCCAGCCGCGCAGCGTCATCAAGCGCGGTGGGATTGAGGGTGACGACGGTGTTCAGCCGCGTGGGCTGATCGTAAACGCGGAGCCGTTCAAGATAGGTCTCGACGAGCTGACGACACGTCACCTTGCCCGCGAGAAGCGCGGCGTGAGTGTCGGCGATGGTGGTCTCGATGACCTGAAATGAAGGCGCTGTGGAGACCGACTGCGTGATCCCGTGGGAGAACGAAGGTGAGAGAACAGGCAAACCGATCAGCAGGCGGCGCAATAAACGGATCATCTTCCGGTATCTCCATGAACAAGCACAGCCGGTTGTTGGAAAGGAAAGCGGGGCGACGTGTCTTATCTTGCCACGGAAAGTGCCGCTTGTGTGATGGTCCCGAGCAGCTATGCCTTCCAGGCGGTAGCGCGGATGCCGGTGGCCGCCGTTACAAAGTGTTACAAAATTTCTCTGGTTTTCCTTTGGCTTCCGTGTCATCTTCGTTGTCACCCAAAACTAGTTCGCACGATGAACTGAACCGTACCTCCACGACTGCTTGCAGTTCGTGTGTGAACGCATACCAGTTTTCGATTTCACGCGGTCCTCGACCGTGCAGGAAAGCCTTATGCGTAGAACTGTCCTTGGGATCTTGCTTCTATTCTTAGCCGCTCCCGCCATGCTGCTGCTGGGGCAAGCTTCGGTCTCCGGAAGGATCACCGGCGTGGTCACCGATGCTCAGGGTGCGGTGGTGATATCAGCTCCAAACCAGCCAGTGGGACGCCCCGCACTCGCGACGCAAAGCGCACGGTGACGGCTTGATTCGAGTGAGTGATAACAAGAGCTTGGGAGGAATATGCCGCTCGATCGCCGATCGTTCTTGAATACCTGTAGCCGCTTTGGGTTCGCCTCGACGCTTTTGCCCGGCACCCTCTATGCCCTGGCGACCAGAGCGGAGGACAAGCGGATTACGGGAGAGATGGTCGACGAGGCGGCTTCGATCGCCGGTATACCGATTGCCGATGACCAGAAGGCGGCGATGCTTTCCATCCTCAACGCCAACCGGAAGAGCTTCGACGATCTGCGCGCGCTGCACATCCCAAACTCGATGCCGCCGGCGTTCGTCTTCAATCCAATGCCGCCGGGGCAGCAGCCCACGCCTCCGCCACCGGGAACAGACCTTCGCAAAGCTCTGCATCTGAGCACCGCTCCGGCCATCGCGGGCAAGGACGTGCCCAGGGACCTGAACGATCTCGCCTTTGCCACCGTGCGGGTGTTGGGGGAGCTTGTTCGGACGAAGAAGGTTTCGTCGCTCGACCTGACGCGGATGTATCTCGCAAGGCAGAAGAAGTACGACTCGCAGATGCACTTCGTTATCAACTTGACGGAGGAGCGCGGGCTGGCGCAGGCGAAAGAGGCGGATCGTGAGATTGCTGCGGGCAAGTATCGCGGTGTGCTACACGGGTTGCCGGGGGCGGTAAGGACCTGCTCGCGGTCAAGGGGTATCCCACCACCTGGGGAGCGGGCGGGTTCGAGCACCAGATGATCGACGAAGACGCCACCGTGGTGCAACGGCTGGACGCGGCAGGCGCGGCGCTGATTGCCAAGCTGTCGCTGGGCTCGCTGGCGCTGGGTGACCGATGGTTTGGCGGCCAGACGCGGAACCCTTGGAACACGGCGCAAGGCTCAAGCGGCTCTTCGGCGGGACCGGCCTCGGCCACCTCTGCTGGGTGTGTCGCGTTCTCGATCGGCTCGGAGACGGGCGGGTCGATCTCCGGGCCTGCGACGCGCTGCGGCGTGACCGGCTTCAGGCCCACCTACGGCTTTGTGCCTCGGACCGGCGCGATGGTGTTGAGCTGGACGATGGACAAGCTGGGGCCGATCTGCCGGTCGGCGGAAGACTGCGCGCTGGTGATGCAGGCGATCTGGGGGCCGGACGGGCAGGATGAGGCGTGCCGGAACGCGTGGTTTCAGTGGAACGCACACAGATGGATTGGAAGAAGCTGCGGATCGGCTATCTGAAGGATGATTTCGCAAAGCCCTGGGACCCGTCAACGCCGCCGCTCGCCGCCGGTGCGACGGAGGAAGAGACCAAGGCGTATGAGCGGCGGAAGGCGAATGAGCCAGCCACGCCGCCCGCGAGTACGACCGCAAGTTCGATCTGGCCGCGCTCGATGTCTTGAGAAAGATGGGCGTGACGCTCATTCCGGTCGAGATTCCTAAGTTCCCTTACGACGCCTGCGGACGATCTACACGACGGAAGGGGCGGCGTTCGACGACCTGACACTGTCGGGACGCGACAAGCTGCTCTTTGAGGCGAGCAGGAGTCCTTGGCCGAACGCGTTTCGGGCGGCGCGCTTCTATCCGGCGGTGGAGTATGTTCAGACCATGCGGGCGCGGACGCTGGCCATCCGGGCCTTCGCCAAGGTCTTCGAGCAGGTGGACGTGATCGTTACGCCAACGACCGGTGTGAGCAATCAGGTTACGGTGACGAATCTGACAGGGCATCCAGCGGTGATTGTGCCCAACGGCTGCGCGGGGCGGATGCGCCGCCGACTCCTCCGCAACCTTCGCCCGCTGGACCGACGACGCCCGGCAACCAGGGTGGTGGACCGAACACAATGGTCAGCCTGACCTTTCTCGGCGGTCTCTACAAG
>CAXTWP010000106.1:7960-9110 GCA_964247945.1 uncultured Acidobacteriaceae bacterium
CCTGCGCCTCTGCCCACGCCTACCAGCAGGCTACAGGCTTCCATAGGCTGCACCCGACATTGATCTAAGGCCTGAAGCAGGAGAGCTTCCATGTCGCTTGACCGCCGTAGCTTCTTGAACTCGTGTGGCCGGCTTGGTTTCGCCTCCACGCTGCTACCCGGCGTCCTGTTTACGATGGCGTCGAAGGCGGAAGACCAGCGGATCACCGCTTCCATGATCGACGAAGCCGCTGTCATCGCGGGTATCCCGATCGCGGACGGTCAAAAGGCAGCGATGCTGTCGATCCTGAACACGAACCGGAAGAGCTTTGACGAGCTGCGCGCGCTGGAGATGCCGAACTCCATTCCGCCGGCGTTTATCTTCGACCCCATGCCGCCTGGACAGGCCCACACCACCGCCGCCCGGCGCCGATCCCCGCAAGCCGCTGCATCTAAGCGCGGCGCTCGGTGGTAAGGAGATTCCCAAGGATTTAGATGACGTTGCCTTTTATACCGTTCGGGAACTGGGAGAGTTGGTGAGGCGCAGGAAGGTGTCTTCGCTCGCGCTGACCGAGATGTATCTCAGGCGTTTGAAGAAGTACAACCCAAAGCTGAACTTCTATGTGACGTTGACGGAGGAACGGGCGCTGGCACAGGCCAAGGAGGCCGATCGGGAGATTGCGGCGGGCAGATACCGCGGCGCTCTGCATGGGTTGCCCTGGGGTGCCAAGGACCTGCTCGCGGTTAGAGGGTACCCGACGACTTGGGGAGCGGGCGGCTTTGAGGATCAGCACTTCGATACGGATGCCGAGATAGTGCGGCGATTGGACGCTGCGGGGGCGGTGCGGGTGGCCAAGCTGTCGCTGGGGTCGCTTGCGCAAGGGGCCCGGTGGTTTGGCGGGCAGACCCGCAATCCGTGGAACCCCGCGCAGGGGTCGAGCGGGTCGTCGGCGGGGCCGGGTTCGGCGACGACGGCGGGGTGCGTGGCGTTCTCGATCGGTTCGGAGACAACTGGCTCCATCTCCGGTCCATCGACGCGCTGCGGCGTGACGGGCCTGCGGCCGACCTATGGCTTTGTGCCGACCACCGGGGCGATGACGCTCTCGTGGACGCTCGACAAGCTGGGCCCGATCACGCGCTCGGTGGAGGATTGCGCGCTCGTGATGCAGGCG
>CAXTWP010000107.1:0-1375 GCA_964247945.1 uncultured Acidobacteriaceae bacterium
GAGCAGGAGGTCAATGGTGCCGGGGGCGAGCTGCTGGAGGCGCTCGATGGCCTCATGCGGGGTCTGAGCTGCCAGGACGCGGTAGCCGCGGGTTTCAAGGAGGAAGGTGCGGACCGAGAGGACCTGTTCGTTGTCGTCGACGCAGAGAATGACTTTCTTGGGGCGCATTGCTGGTGTCTCGCTTCTGCCGAAGAACGCCGTCGTGGCGGGTCCGGCGAGTTGGCCATTGGGGAGCGACTGCTGACTGGCAGGCGCTCCCTCCCGGGGAGTGGGCGGATACCGCCACGGCGACGGTGGTGTTCCGGCGCGCAGTGGGGGCAGCTGCGATCCGAGGAGCAGAACCCAAAGAGCGAGGCTCTTCTATCTGCTCCGCGGGGAGGCAGTGCGCTTGTTCCGGCGCTGCACGCAGCAAGGCCAAAACGCGGGTGTGAGAGAGGGCGGAGGCCCCGCATGGCGACGGCGGCTTAGGACCGCGTGGTCATTCGAGATCCAGCGGCGCAGGGCAACATGCCCAAATAGAAGGCCGTTCCACCTGCGCATGCAGAGCGAAGGACGCGCGAGGAAATACGACGGCGTGGCAGCCGGACCTCTCTCAACTCAAATTGTGAGAAAAACAGGCGAAAGCAACATGATGAAGGGGAGGTGGATGGTTCACGTCTCCTTCAACGCTTCCTCACAGTACGGGCGCCGGAGCATCCGCGCAACGGCGAAAACAAAGCGAAAATGCCGATTATTAGCGATTGCTCATCCACGCATTCCGCTAAAGAGCCGTTAACGTTGGGGATTCCTGCCTTCGGACTGTTGAAATCCCGTGCATCACGGAATGATAAGGCGTCCTGTTGCCACGGGAATGGTGCGGCCCCCAACAAACACTCCCGAAACGGCATCGCCGTTGCGGGTGGCGCTGACGTGAATGCGGCTGGGGCGGAGCATCTCCACGCCCTGCTCGATGACAGTGGGCTGATTGCTGGCGGCGCGGCCGTGCCGTACGAGGTAGGCGATGGCGCAGCCGGCAGCCGAGCCGGTGGCTGGGTCCTCGCCGCTATAAAACTGCATGCGGGCGTGCCAGTCGGCGCCGCTGCCTGAAGGAGCGGGCGTGATGCAGTAAAAGAACTTAGCGTCGGTCGCGCGCAGGTAAGCCTTGGCATAGGCAGACGGAATACTGAGGCGGGTGTTGACGTCGAGGGAACGCAGAGGGACGATGCAGAAGGCTATGCCGGTGGAGACGGTCTGTGCGGGAAAGACCGGGTCGAGGTCGGCGACGGCGAGCCCGAGCGCGGCCGCGATCGCTTCTGGAGGGTGAATCGTGCCGAAGGTGGGGTCGTTCTGGCGCATGGTGGCGAAGACGCCCGCACCGCCGGTCTCATTTCCACTT
>CAXTWP010000107.1:1385-9042 GCA_964247945.1 uncultured Acidobacteriaceae bacterium
CCGACGGGCAGGTCGAGGGTGATCTCCGGCGCGCCGCGGAAGATTGGATGGTGCCAATAGAGCCAGCTGGCAGTGCCCAGGGTGGGGTGCCCGGCAAAGCGAAGCTCCTCCTGCACGGTGAAGATGCGCAGATGGACGCCGCGTTCCATCTCGATTGCGGGATCTCGGGGAAGGATGAAGGTGGTCTCGCTGAGATTCGTTTCACGGGCAATTGCTTGCATCTCGGTCGAGGAAAGGTCTCTAGCATCAGCGATGATGGCGAGGGCGTTTCCTTCGAGGGGACGCTCGGCAAAGACGTCGACCTGAGCGTAATCGAAGGCGCGCAGAGTTGACATAACGAAGGCCTCGGACGTAACGTGTGAGAACCGCAAGCGGGGCAAACCGGCTCTATGCCAGCATACCTGGCGCGACCAATCTAACAACGCACCTGGTAAAACCGTCTGCTCAGAATGATCTCCTCACGCTGCTGTTGCTGTCGCCGTGGACGCGTCGGCTTGGGATTTAAGGCAATTTAGGTTAACTAACGGTGAACTGTCAGAGAACCCATCCAGGCTGATGCCCCGGTGGGTTTTGCTTTTCAGGCAGTGAGCATGCGGACGCAACCCTGTTATGCTGCGCAAAGCTGGTATCGTGCAGAGTAGGAACAGGCGGAGTAGGAATAGTGCTCGCAGCTAAGAAGCATGCTTGTGTATCAAAGAAGCACCGATGGCGAAGTGGCTAACGCGCCGGTCTGCAAAACCGGTATTCATGGGTTCAAATCCCATTCGGTGCTCCATCCTCAGATTCGCAAAAGTCCCTCTATTCGGATTCTCTACATGGTCTTTACGCTTTCTTGATGAGAGAAAGAAGATACTCGCGTTGGCGGGATGTGCGTAACGCGACAAGGGGGAAGACACTCGATGGCGGACTTTGGATGTATTGTGGCGGGCGTGGCCTTTTTTTTGATCGCAATTGCTTACACGGGTGGGTGTGAGCAGTTGGGAACGAAGGAGAGTAAGTAATGGAGACGGTGCTGCTTGGCTTTGTGACACTCGCTTTGCTGGTTTATCTGGTGTACGCGCTTCTGCAACCTGAAAAGTTCTAGATAGGGACCTTTGTTCTTATGACCGCCAATGGCTGGTTTCAGATATTTGTCTTCTTTGCCGTGGTCCTGGTTTGCGCGAAGCCCCTCGGCGTATACATGGCGCGCGTGTTTGAACGGGAACGCACGTTTGCCGATATCGTGTTCCGGCCCATCGAGCGGTTGTTGTACAAATTTTCCGGCATCGACGAGACGCATGAGATGCGGTGGACCGAATACTCCATCGCCATGTTGCTCTTTTCGCTTGTAACGCTTCTGGTTACTTATGCGGTCGAGCGGCTTCAGTACCTTTTGCCGCTCAACCCGCAACACCTCGCCGCGGTTGCTCCCGACCTCGCGCTGAACACCGCCGCCTCATTCACGACGAACACGAACTGGCAATCGTATGTGCCGGAGGCGACGATGAGCTATCTGACCCAGATGCTCACCCTCGCCTATCACAACTTCTTCTCGGCGGCGACGGGCATCGCCCTCGCCGTCGCCTTCATCCGCGGCATCGCACGGCGCGAGTCGAAGACCCTCGGCAACTTCTGGGTGGACATCACGCGCGCCTCGGTGTGGGTACTGCTGCCCGGTTGCTTTGTGTACGCGCTGCTGCTGGTCTCGCAGGGCGTCGTGCAGAACTTCCGCCCCTACGACCAGGCCACACTGGTGCAGCCGCAGACTGTAACCACAACGGGTATAGACGGCAAAAGCTCCACCCAGACGGTGACGATGCAGTCGATCGCCCAAGGCCCGGTCGCCTCGCAGGAGGCGATCAAGATGCTCGGAACGAATGGCGGCGGCTTCTTCAACGCCAACAGCGCGTACCCGTTTGAAAATCCCACACCCTTCACGAACTTCCTGCAAATCGTGTCGATCTTTCTGATTCCCGCCGGTCTCACGGTCACGCTTGGCCGCATGACGAAGGCCCCGGCGCACGGCTGGGCGGTCTTCGCGGCTATGGCCGCGCTCTTCTTTGTGGGCGTCTTCGTCGCATACTACGCGGAGTCGCAGCCGAATCCGCTGCTGCACACAGCCGCCATGCACATCGACCAGACAGCCTCGACCGTGCAGGCCGGCGGCAACATGGAGGGCAAGGAGGTGCGCTTCGGCATCGCCAACTCGGCGCTCTTCGCCACCGTCACCACCGACGCCAGTTGCGGGGCGATCAATAGCTGGCATGACTCCTTCATGCCGCTCGGTGGCCTGGTGCCGATGGTCAACATCATGCTGGGCGAAGTCATCTTCGGTGGAGTGGGCTCCGGCCTGTACGGTATGTTGATTTTCGTCATCCTGGCGGTGTTCATCGCAGGCTTGATGGTGGGCCGCACGCCGGAGTATCTGGGTAAGAAGATCGAATCCTACGACGTAAAGATGGCGATGCTGTACACGCTGATCTTTCCGCTCTCAATCCTCGGTTTTACAGCCGTAGCCTTGAGGATGCCGAACCTGGGGCTGTCGTCGCTGGCAAACGCAGGGCCGCATGGACTGTCGGAGATCCTCTACGCATACACCTCGGCGACGGGCAACAATGGCTCGGCATTTGCGGGATTGAACGCCAACACGCATTGGTACAACTACTCGCTCACGGCGGCGATGCTGATCGGGCGCTTCCTGATGATCGTGCCGATGCTGGCGGTCGCGGGCAATCTGGCGCGCAAGAAGCTGACGCCTCCCTCGCCCGGAACGTTCCCCGTGCATACCCCTTTGTTTACGGTGCTTCTAATCGGCACGATCGTGATTGTGGGCGCGCTCACTTTCTTCCCCGCTCTGTCGCTGGGACCGATTCTGGAGCATCTGCTTCTACAGGCCGGGAAAGTCTACTGATATGGCAAACGCAAATAAGCGCTCTCTGTTCGACAGCAAAATTGTAACCCGCGCGCTGGGCGATGCGTTCGTCAAGCTCGACCCGCGCACGATGATGAAGAATCCGGTGATGTTCGTCGTTGAGGTGGGCAGCGTTATCACCACTATCTACGTGGTGCGCAACCTAATTGCGGGCCATCATTCGCTGCGCTTCGACCTGCAGATCACGCTTTGGCTGTGGTTCACCGTGCTCTTCGCCAACTTCGCCGAGGCGATGGCGGAAGGCCGCGGCAAGGCGCAGGCGGACGCACTACGCCGGGCGAAGTCCGAGACGACCGCCGTGCGTTATAAGGCTGACGGCACGACCGAAGAGGCGGCAAGCTCCGACCTACGCTCCGGCGACATCTGCCTCGTGATCGCGGGCAACATGATACCCGGCGATGGTGAGGTGATTGAGGGCGTGGCATCTGTGGATGAATCAGCCATTACCGGTGAATCCGCTCCTGTGATTCGCGAGGCGGGGGGCGACCGTTCGGCTGTAACGGGCGGCACGCGCGTTCTCTCCGATCAAATAAGAGTTCGCATCACGTCGAACCCCGGCGAGACCTTTCTCGACCGCATGATTGCGCTGGTCGAAGGCGCCGAACGGCAGAAGACACCGAACGAAATCGCGTTGAACATTCTGCTGGCCGGACTGACGATCATCTTCCTGCTGGCGGTTGTCACGCTACAGCCGATTGCCATCTACTCGACTGCGCCGCAGACAGTGTTCGTCCTGATTTCGTTGCTTGTTTGTCTGATTCCGACCACGATCGGTGGCCTGCTCTCCGCAATCGGCATCGCGGGCATGGACCGGCTGGTGCAATATAACGTCTTGGCCATGTCCGGCCGTGCCGTTGAAGCGGCAGGCGATGTCAACACGCTGCTGCTCGATAAGACAGGAACAATCACGCTAGGCAACAGGCAGGCGGCGGAGTTTATCCCCGCGCCGGGCATCAGCAAAGACCAGTTGGCGGATGCGGCACAGCTTTCGTCCCTGCCCGACGAGACGCCCGAAGGGCGAAGCATCGTCGTGCTCGCTAAGGAGATGTATGGATTGCGCGGACGCGATCTCGCCGAAATGCAGGCGGAATTCGTGCCGTTCTCAGCGACCACGCGGATGTCCGGCGTCAATATGGAAGGGCGCGTCATTCGCAAGGGTTCCACAGACGCGATCGCCGCTTTCATCAAGGAGAACGGCGGCACGATGCCGGACGAGGTGCGAGCCGCAGTCGAGGCAGTCGCGCGCTCCGGAGGGACGCCGCTGGTGGTCGCCGAAAACCGCCAGGCACTGGGCGTGATCCACCTGAAGGACATCGTGAAGGGCGGCATGAAGGAGCGCTTTGCCCAGTTGCGGGCGATGGGCATCAAGACGATCATGATTACGGGTGACAACCCGCTGACCGCAGCCGCGATCGCCCGCGAGGCTGGCGTGGACGACTTCCTCGCCGAGGCCAAGCCCAAGGACAAGATGGACCTGATCCGCCGCGAGCAGGCCGAGGGCAAGCTCGTCGCCATGACCGGAGACGGCACGAACGACGCACCCGCGCTCGCCCAGGCCGACGTAGGCGTCGCCATGAACTCCGGCACCCAGGCCGCCAAAGAGGCCGGCAACATGGTCGACCTCGACAGCAACCCGACCAAGCTGATCGAGATCGTGGAGATTGGCAAGCAGTTGCTGATGACCCGCGGTGCCCTGACCACCTTTTCGATCGCAAACGACGTGGCGAAGTACTTTGCCATCATCCCGGCCATGTTTGCGGCGACCTTTCCAGTGCTGAACGCGCTTAATGTCATGCACCTCCACAATGCCGAGTCGGCGATCCTTTCCGCGGTTATCTTCAACGCGCTCATCATCGTTGGCCTAATCCCGCTGGCGCTGCGCGGCGTCGGCTACAAGGCCATGTCCGCCGAGGCGCTGCTGCGCCGCAACCTGCTGATCTACGGCGTCGGCGGCCTGATCGCGCCCTTCCTCGGCATCAAGATGATCGACATCCTGATCACCGCAATCCACCTGGCCTAGGTTCTCCCACATGCGCAAAAATCTTCTCATCGCAATCCTCTACACAGTCGCCACGACGATCCTCTTCGGGCTGGCGTATCCGCTGCTGGTTACCGGCGTCTCGCAGCTTCTCTTCAAAGACAAGGCCAGTGGCCAGTTGATTTATAAAGATGGAAAGCGCAACGGCCAGTTGATTGGCTCGCGGATTATCGGCCAGCCGTTCTCCGCACCGAATTACTTCCACTCGCGCCCGTCGGTCGCAGGCAGCGGCTACGACGCGGCCAACTCCCGGGGCTCGCACTACCCCCCCACGAACAAGAAGCTGGTCGCCCGCGTCTCCCCCCCTACCGCAACAGCGCAGCCAGATCGGCCTGGGCAAGATGTTCCAATCGATCTCGTCACCGCATCAGCCTCTGGTCTCGACCCCCACATCACCCCAGCGGCCGCGGCGTTTCAGGTGTCACGGATTGCACGAGAGCGGCATCTTTCGGAGGCCGCGGTGCAGCAGATGGTGGCCAGGCACACCGAGGGACGGCAGCTTGGCTTTCTTGGTGAACCCCGGGTGAACGTGCTGGAGCTAAACCTCGATCTGGATCAGGCCGCTCCTGCCTCGTCTCGATAGGCAAGCCTCCCGCTCGAATACTTATATGTATTCTCAAGAGGCACATGAAACGCATCCTTACCGCGCTCGTCCTGATCCTCTTCGTTTTCGCACTGATTTTTTACGGCAAGCTCTGGATGCTTACCTTGGCCGCGGCGCTTGTCGCCGAAATGGCTGCCTTCGAGTACCTCCAGCTTGCTGCCGTGGGAGCGATAGCCAACAACGCGCGGCTCCGCATCCCGCTCTGGTGGATGGCGCTCGGCACGGCGCTTGCCTTTGTGGTGACGCTGCCTAACTTCCCCGTCGAAGATCAGCTCCCCGTCCTCAGCGCCCTTACTCTCGCACTCTTTTGCTGGAATGGTCTTCGCGCTCCGCTGATCCAAGTGCTGCCCGACACCGCCCAGGGTCTCTTCGGGCTGCTCTACATCGCTTACCCCCTGACTCTGCTCCCTATGCTCTGGAAGGAAGAGGACGGCCCCGCGCTGCTGCTCTTTCTGATGGTTTGCGTGTGGGCGGGCGACATCGCGGCGCTCTATATCGGCCGCGCTCTTGGTAAGCGCAAGCTGGCTCCGCGGCTCAGCCCCGGTAAGACGATCGAAGGAGCGATCGCCTCGATCGCCGGCAGTGTGCTCGCGGGACTCTGCGTCGTGCTGATCGCGGATGCCCTGACCGCGCGCGGCAATCTGCTCTTGCATATCGCGCAGCCGCTGTGGCAGTCACTCCTTCTGGCGGCCATTCTCAACGTCGCCGCTCAGATCGGCGATCTGCTGGAGTCGGCTATTAAACGCGGCGCGGGTGTCAAGGACTCCGGCACCATACTCCCCGGCCATGGCGGCATCCTAGACCGCATCGACGCGCTGCTGCTCGCGGCTCCGGTCCTGTGGTACATCTTGCGGCTCAAAGCCTACTTCAATCTCGGGCGGTTTTAAGGGCGTACGTGTCGTACGAACATGTATAGTCAATCTATTGCAAAAAGCAGCTAAATCGGCTGTCGATTCGGAACGCGAGATCGTTCAGGACTTTCTCGTTCCTGAGTTGAAAGCTGTCATAACTTCCGTCGATGCGCTTCGTTCTGAGATGATCCTACGCTACGAAAAGATAGAGCAGTCCGTCCGTCTTGGCCTGGAGAATGCCTCGCTGGCTATACGCCACCTCTCTGACCGTCTGGACTCCTCTATCGAAATCCGCGAGCGGCTGCTGCTATCGAAGCCCGCCCGCCTAGACAGTAGAGATTCCACTCTGTGTCAAAATTAGCGCAGGAAGAGTCCAACAAACCTTGCGTACTTAGAATCACCTTCTAATCTTATATTTTCGGGCTCCACGAAGTTAAATCCTATCGCTCTCAGTCTGCGAAGATAGTTCAGTGACCGCACCCCGCAAGCATTTGGCCATCCTCGGCTCAACCGGCTCAATCGGGCAATCCACCCTCTCAATCTGCGAGTCCTTTCCCGATCGATACGTTCCTGTTGCCTTGGCCGCCGGTTCCAATGTGGATGCAGCCTTTGCGCAGTGCGAACGGTGGCGGCCGGCAGTCATGTCTCTCGCAACGGAGGAGCTGGCGATGCAGCTTGCCGTGCGCCTGCGCGTGGCGGGAATTACCGAAACCGAGGTTGTCGCCGGAACGGGCGGCACCGTCTTCGCCGCCACGCTGCCGCGCGTCGACTTCGTGGTCTCCGCCATCGTCGGGGGCGCCGGCCTCGAAGCCACATACGCGGCCATATGCGCCGGAAAAACAATCGGCCTCGCCAACAAAGAATGCCTGGTCGCGGCGGGCGAGTTGATCATTGCTGCCGCCCGCAAGCATAATGTCGCCCTGCTCCCTATCGACTCCGAGCATAACGCCGTCCACCAGGCCATGCGCGGCGGGACACCCACAGAGGTCAAGCAGGTCTGGCTCACCGCTTCGGGCGGTCCTTTCCGCAATACATTGCTCGAAGACTTCGCCGCCATCACACCGGCGCAGGCGCTCAAGCACCCCACCTGGATCATGGGCCGCCGCATCACCATCGACTCCGCCACCATGATGAACAAGGGCTTCGAGGTGATTGAAGCCTGCCGCCTCTTCGACCTGCCGCCCGGGCGCGTCCGCGTCACCATCCACCCGCAGTCCACCGTGCATTCGCTCGTCGAGTTCATCGACGGATCC
>CAXTWP010000108.1:0-8962 GCA_964247945.1 uncultured Acidobacteriaceae bacterium
GGCATGGGCCGCTGCGGGGCAGCTTCGAGTACGCGGTCGAGGTGCTGCCGTTTTGGCAGTCCTATACGCCGACGTTTCAGCGGGCAAACTGCATTGCCGGGCCGGTGGCGAGCATTATCGAGTGCTCCCCGCTGTACACGGTGGGCGGAACGTTTTCGGGAGCTTCGGTAACGCCGATCATCCTGCGCTGGAACCTGGCAGGGACTCGGAAGATGTCGTTCTGGGGGCAGGCGGCGGGTGGATTGCTGTGGACAAACCATAAGTATCCGGCGTATGGATCGCCGGAGCTGAACCTGGGCAACGATGGTCCGAACACGGAGGCGAGCGTCTGGAACTTTACGCCGCAGGGCGGGATCGGGCTGCACTACTTTGTGAAGCCCGGCCGGTCGCTAGATTTCGGCGCGAACGCGGTGCATGTTTCGAGCGCGTCGCTGGGGGACCGTAATCCCGGCGTGAACGCGAGTGTGCAGTTCTCGGTCGGATATACGTGGTGGACGCGGTAGGTTTCTGGTACGTATAAGTGTGCCGATGAACGCCGACGCCATCCTTGAATGTGTGCCCAACTTCTCCGAGGGCACGGACCGCGGCGTGGTGGAGCGGATTGTGGCGGCGATGCGGGTGGACGCGGTGCGGCTCTTGGACTGGTCGCTGGACGCAGCGCATAACCGGTCGGTGGTGACGATTGCGGGACCGCCTGATGCGGTGGTGGAGTCGGCGGTGCGCGGCGCGGGCATGGCGGCACGGTTGATCGACCTGACGCGGCAGAACGGGGTGCATCCGCGGATCGGGGCGGCGGATGTGGTGCCGTTCGTACCGGTCAGCGGGGTCTCGCTGGCGGAGTCGGCGGTGCTGGCGCGGCAGGCGGGCATGCAGATCTGGCGGCGATATGGGGTCCCGGTGTACTTCTACGGGGCGGCGGCGGCGCGGCCGGACCGAGTGCTGCTGGAGGACGTGCGACGGGGTCAGTTTGAGGGTCTGCGCGAAGCGGCATTGCGGGAGGCGGCGCGGCGACCGGATGTCGGCGGACCGGAGCTGCACGCGACCGCGGGGGCGAGTGCGGTGGGCGCGCGGAGCTTCCTGATCGCCTACAACATCTACCTGGACGCGGCGGACATTGCCGCGGCGCGGGCGATCGCGCGGGACATCCGGGCGGCAAACGGTGGGCTGCATGGAGTCAAGGCGCTGGGCGTACTCGCCGGTGGGCGGGCGCAGGTGTCGATGAACATCACGGATTTTCGCGTGATGCCGGTGCGGGTGGTGCATGAGCGGGTGTGCGCGCTGGCGCGGAAGCATGGCGCGGCGACGGCTGAGGGCGAGCTGATCGGCCTGGTCCCGGAGGAGGCGTTTGGGGAGGATTTGGTCTGGGTGCGGGAGATCCCAAGGTTTGTGGCCGAGGAGAAGGTGCTGGAGCGGAAGCTGCATCGACCGATGAGCTGGCCTGAGATTGAGGCCTAGCGGAAGTAGAGGGCGATATACTTAGCCCGTGAGCTTGCGTCACATGACGGCGGGATTGCTGGTGATTCTGCTGCTCTGCGGAACGGGCCTGGCAGGAGCTTGCGCGCTGCGGTGCGGCCTGGCCGGCGCATGCGGGCATGCTGTTGCCGGTGAGGCGATGGCGATGTCTTCCGCGCAGTGCGGCGAGATGAACGCGGCTGGGGAGCAGGCAGACTCGGTCGCCGGTTGCGCGATGATCTGCGATCGTGCTTCGTCGCCGGCGGTGATGGCGGGGGAGAGCGGGATGCTGCGGTTCGGGGTCTCCGAGCTTGCCGTCCTGAGCCTGGTATGGCCGTTCGGCGTTTCACAGTGTGTTGGTCGACACGGCGCTGAGACGCCTCCACGGTCCATCTGCGGGTCGCCGGGCAATCTGATCTCGATTCGCGTCTAGTTAGGCTTTCTTTCCAGCTTGTGACTGGCTTCCGCTCTGATGGGCGGCGGTCTTGCTTCATTCTCCAGGCTGCCGGATTGTCCGGCGGGAAAGCTCAGGCATTTTGTGATGCGGTACTTTGCGTTGTTTGTTTTTGTTGTGTCCTCATGTGTCTTTGCCCAGCAACCTGCGCCTGCGCCAAAGCCGCGGATGCCTGCCATGGAGGAAATGGAGATGCCTGGAATGGATCCTTCAGGCCCGACTGGTCTGTCTATGCCGGGGATGCAGATGGGCGCGTCGTCCGTGCTGATGGAGCAGATGCAGCCGCGCAGCTTTATTCAGGAGATTCGGCATCATGGCTCGTCGGGGACAAGCGCCGAGCCGAGCGCGACGCCGCTGCCGATGGCGATGCGTATGAAGGGATCATGGATGCTGATGCTGCATGGGAACGCCTTCCTCGACGAAATACAGCAGACGGGACCCCGCGGCGCGGACAAGCTGTTTTCGACGAACTGGATCATGCCGATGGCGCAACGGGAGCTGGGGCCGGGGCAGTTGACCGTGCGGGCGATGTTCTCGCTGGAGCCGGCGACGATTACCGGGCGGCAGTATCCGCTGCTGTTCCAGCAGGGCGAGACGGCGTTCGGGCTGCCGATCGTCGACGGGCAGCATCCGCACGACTTCTTTATGGAGCTGGCGGTGCTCTACGACCTGTCGCTGGGAGAGCGGACGCTGCTGTCGTTCTACGCGGCTCCGGTGGGCGATCCCGCGCTGGGGCCGGCGGCGTATCCGCATCGGGCTTCGGCGGCGGAGAATCCGGCCGCGGCGCTGGGGCATCATCAGGAGGACTCGACGCATATCGCCAGCGACGTGGCGACGGTGGGGCTGACGCATGGGATGGTGCGGGTGGAGGCGAGCGGCTTACACGGGCGCGAGCCGGACGAGTTCCGGTGGAATGTAGACCAGGGGGCGATCGACTCGTGGTCGACGCGGTTGACGGTGCAGCCGGGACAGCGTTGGAGCGGGCAGTACTCTTACGGGAGGCTGAAAAGCCCGGAAGCGTTGTTTCCGAGCGAGAATCAGGAGCGGATGACGGGTTCGGTGATGTACGACCGGCCGCTGCGGAAGGGGAACTGGGTGAGCACGGCGCTTTGGGGCCGGACTCGGTCGCTTGGGGAGGAAAGCAACGAGAACAGCTATCTGCTGGAGTCCACGCTACAGTTTGCCGGGCGTAACCGGGTATGGACGCGGATGGAGAACGCGGGGCGGTCGAACGAGCTGCTGCTGGGAGAGAACCCGCTGCCTGCCGGATTTACGGAGAAGCCGCTGACGCATGTGGCGGCCTATACGTTTGGGTATGATCGGGAGTTTGTTGCGGCACCGCATGTGGCCCCGGCGTTCGGAGCGCAGGTGACGGTTTACGGGGTAGGCGCGCCGCTGAAGGCGGACTATGGGGCGCATCCGGTCGGGTTGAACGTGTTTGTGCGGCTGCGGGTGTTCTAGCGCCTGTCAGACCAGAACGGGAGCGTTCACCTCGCTGAGCACGCGCTTTCTCTGTCGTGAGGAGATGAAGTGCTTCTCGACAGCCTGATAGAAGAGCCAGCTTGCCGCCAGGCAGAGAAGAAGATTCAAGCAGTACGCGATCCAATAGCGGTCTCCGACCAGATGCGCGCGCTTCAGGAGCGTATCGAAGATCTCGAGCAGGATGAGATGCACGAGATAGAGGCTGTAGGAGAACGAGCCAAGCCAGAAGAGCGGCGTCAAGACACGCCAGCGCGCCAGGACCTCGTCGAAGGGGCGAAGAAGATAGAGCACGACCAGCAAGAGGATGCAGGTAAGCGCTTGCGCCCGGTAGGACGGTTCGTTTGGCTTAGCGACCGGCGAGGTCGTGAGCAGGCCGGTAAGTCCGAGCGCTCCGACCATAAAGATGCGGCCCAATCGTATCGGGTGGTGGGAGGCGGTCGGCATCCGGGCGGGAAGCAGTTCCACCGCCAGATAGAAGAGGGCTCCAAGGCCGAACTGATACCACCGATCGACGATCAACGGGCAGGTTCCCGGCGAAAGGATGACCCAGAACAGCGAGGTGGCGGTGAGCGCGCCTACGCCGGTCGAGAACCAAAGGATGCCGGAGAGTTTGGCATGGCGCACCTCTCTCTGTTTGGCGACCGCCAACAGGATGCCCAGAGCGACGTAGTAGGCGACCTCATACGCGAGGCTTCAGGCCACAAAGAGGAATCTGCCCTGATTGGCCTCAATCTGGACCAGGCCGATGTTAGCCGCCCAGAAGGGCAAGGTGTTGGGGAACATCGTTGCCGCGTGATGAACGCCGGAGAGCAGGTGGTGCGCCTCGGCGAGGAATTTGGCCTGGCGTACCAGAACGGCCAGCAGGAGGGCGGCCAGATACGGCGGGTAGATTCTGCGGACACGCTCATAGGCAAAGCGGGGAACGCTCTTTCCGGACGCCAGGGCGGAGTAGCAGGCAGCCGTGATGCAATATCCGGAGATAACGAAGAAGACGACCACGCCAAGCTGCCCCGCTCCGGCGGCGCGAAGGACAAGACTGTGGGCGAGTTGCGGATTGACTGCGGAATCGACGCGGTGGCCGGTGTGCAGCATCAACACCCAAAACGCGGCAGCAGCGCGGAAGATGTCGAGCAGGCGGAATGGAGGAACTTTTCCCATTGATTAGCCCCGACTGATCAGCGCCGACACGCAGTGTGGGTTGTCGAGCAAGTATGACCATTACAGCACGCTCTTGCCTGCTGGACAATGTGAAGGCCGGCTGCTGCGAATCCGCTTTGGCAGGGAGCGGAACTTGCCGAGGCTTCCCTATCCCTGTGACCGGCGCGACTTTCACCCCCGGTGCCCGTCCAACCCGTGAGGACGCTTGCTTCAGCCTCCGATTCACGGGAGAATGGAGCTGTGCCCTCATCCGCTCGAATGCCGGCGGCGTAGATGGTTTGGAGACCTATCTTGTTCAGTGTTGTTCGTTCGACCACATTCGTTGTTCTTGTACTTGTTCCTTCGCTTAGCTTTGCCGCGCAGTTGAGCAGCGACGGAAAGTCGGCGATCCCGCGCGAGGTGCAGCAGCTGATCGTCGTGTACTACCGTGCGATGCAGAACTCGCCCGCGGCGATGAATCTGAAGGACCGCGTGATGCCCCCGGAGCTGAAGCGTCTGGAGACGACGCTGAAGAGTTCGGGGTTGAAGGTGGATCAGGACGCGGACATTCTAGCGTTTGCGGCGTACCGCGTGACGCAAAGCAACGGAAGCGAAGGCGGCACGCGGACGGTGGGGATCGCGCAGGGGCAGTTTCAGACGCGGTCGATCCTCGCGAACTTCGCCAAGAACAAGGTGAAGCCGACGGTGCTGCGGAACAATAGCATTTACCCGCTGGCGGCGGGGAGCGTGGTTGCGTTTTTGAACCAGACGACGATGGTGTTCGGCGATCTGGACGCGGTGAAGGGTGCGCTGGATGCGCGGGACGGGATGAGCCAAAGCTTTCTCGCAAACGGCGAGATGGTAAACGAGATGGCGACGGTGGACTCCCGGGCGGTCTGGAGTTTGCTCGACCAGAAGGGCACACAGACGATGATGCGCAGCGTCCTGGGAGACGCGGCGCAACTGGCCGACTATGAGACGGTGAAGAACCGGTTCCGGAGCTCGCGGTACACGATGGACTTCCAAAACGGCGTCCGGTTCGAGATGGCGGTGGTAATGTCCGATACCGTAACGGCGGCGACGGTGGCAACGCTGATGAAGGGCGCGGCGCTGCTGAAGAAGACGACGGGCGCGCCGATGGAGAAGACGGCGCTCGACCAGACGACGATCGATTCTAATTCGGGGACGCTTGCGGTGAACTATGCCTCGTCGGATAGCCAGTTTGCGAGTCTGCTGGGATCGTCGTTGTTCCAGCAGGTGGTTCGTTAATGTCTCGTTCTCTCGGCGATCCCAGGATCACGGTTACACCCGCGACGGCGGATCGGGGGGAGCAGCATGAGCTTTGGGCGTGCGGCGGAGCCGGCCGGCGGTGGTGAGAGCGCCGGTAGCCATGAGTAAGAGGCTCGTGGGTTCGGGTGTGCCGACTTTGAGGTCAAGCGCGGGGTCGGCTGTATTGTTGGTGAAGCCGGGGAAGACCGGGCCGCTGTTGCCGGGAAGGTAGGCGACGACCCCGGCAGGGTTGACGAGCGTGAAGCTGTAAGGGTCGTCGGCGAAGGCCGCTGAAGCCGTGGGGGTGTCGGCGTAGCACTCGTCCGCGATCGTACAGCGATCCGGGCCGGCCGGAGAGCTTGTGTCGAAGAAGCTGGAAAGGCTGCTGTTTGGAGTATCCATGGTGTCGGCCTTTGCGGCGAAGGGGGCGAATGCAACGAGAGCGGCAAGGGTGTAAGGGCTGAAGCGATGCAAGAAATTCTCCAAATGTTCTAGTTTGCTTCGTTTATGAGGATTTTTTTCTCTGCTCGCGCAGGGCGGAGGACATCTTGTCTCTTGCCGGACGAAGGGCGGCATTGCGATCGGAGACGCCGAGTTTCGCGTAGATGGCGCGGAGGTGCCAGCGGATGTATCGCGGCTGATGAAGAACTGGTCGGCGATGCCCTGGTTGGTAATGCCGCCCGCGAGCAAGGCGAGAACGCCGGCCTCGCGGGCAGAGAGGGCTCCCTGAGACGCCGGGGAGACGGCTTCGCGGGTGCGCTGGGAAAGGTAGCTTTGTTATACGTGACTCTTCCGTTCGTGCGATCGGGATGATCTTCACGGCGCTTTCCCTCAGAGAGCGACATCGGCCACTCGTGCGGGGACATGAGGAAGGACAGAGAGCCAAGGAGCACGAAAGTTTGGGACAAATTCTAGATGAGGCGTCTGCCTTTAATGTCGAAGGCAAATGTGACGAAGCCGGAACCCGCGAGATGCCGGGGATTCTTGGAGGCAACCGAATTCGAAGCTGGGCGCGGTATGCGCGTCTGGAGTGCCGTAGGAGGCTGCGCTGGTGCTGCCGCATGATCTTTGCCAGTCAGTGGGGGATGTGCTGGCGCGGATCGGCGACAAGTGGTCGGTGCTGGTGATCTATATGCTTTCGCGGCGGCGTATTGCGGTTCAGCGAATTGAAGCGCAGCCTGGGATCGATCTTGCAGAAAGTGTTGAGCACGACCCTGCGTGGACTGGAGCGGGATGGGTATGTCGTCCGTGAGATGACGGCGAGTAATCCGCCGCGAGTGGATTACGAGTTGACCGGACCAGGGCATGACGCGCTGAGACCGGTGACGACACCGGCGACCCGGGCGATGTCGCGCCGTGGGGATGTGGAGAGAGCGCGGGAAGCGTATGACGGGAGAGCAGGCATGAAGCCCTGAGGATATTACGAGGCGTGCTCCCGGTTCTGAACCAAGACGCGACTAGACCAGTTTTCTGCCCTGGATGTCGAGGGCGATGTGGAAGAGGGCGTCGCGGGTCGCGAGGGCGGCGTTGCCGTCTTCGAGGAAGGCGAGGCCGACGAGGTTGGGACCGGAGATGGCCAGGGTGGCCTGGCGGTCCGGGGTGATGCGGACAATTCCGCGCCCGCCGTGAAGCGTGGCGGCGACGTAGAGGTTGTTGTCCACGTCGACGGCGATACCCTGGGCGCGGCCAAGGCCCTGGTAGAAGACCGTGGTGTTGCCGTCGCGGTCGATGGCGTGGATGGCCTGGTTGGAGCTGGTGGTGGGGCCGGTGACGAAGAGGATGCCGTCATCATTGAAGGCGAGATGGTAGGCGACGAAGGAGGGTTCCAGGGTGGCGTAGACGAAGATCTCGCCTGAGCGGCCCGCGGCGTCGGGACGGCCGATCTTGAAGATGGTGCCGGAACGGTCGCCGACAAAAAGATTGCCGTCGCGGTCGAAGGCGATGCCGGTGGCGATACCCATGCCTTCGGCATAGGTGGTGATGGCACCAAGCGGGGAGATGCGGTAGACGGTGCCTTCGGCGCGAGAGCTGGCATAGAGGTAGCCTTCAGAGTCAAAGGCAAGGCCGGAGGGATTGAGGATGCCGCGGACGAAGGGGCGGAGTTGGAAGTCGCGCTCGATCTTGAAGATGGAAGTGGGCATCTGCCGGCCGCGGGAGCCGGAGAGCGTGGCGTAGACGCTGCCGTCCGCGTCGACGGCGGGGTTGGCGACGGGATGGAGGTTCTCGGCCATGGGAACGGCGACATAGAGGTGCGCGCCGTTGCTGGCCTCGGTGTCGCGGTGGAGGACGATGTCGCCGGAGATCGTGCCGTCCGGCACGGCAAAGAGAGCGCAGGTGGGCCGGCTGAGCAGCGTGTGCGCGAATGTGTTGTTGAGGGTGATGCGGGGGAGTGTGTCGGGCTGAGCGTTGGGGTAAGGGCCGAGGTTGCGGCCCTGGAGTTCCACCTCGCCGCCGGGCATGGCGGCGGGTGGATGGACGCGGTCGATGCGCGGAGCGTGGGCACCGGGATGGAAGAGGGACGGCATAGGAACAGTGTACGACTGACAACTTTGAACGGGCGCAGCCTCAGCGCTTCAGGGCAGTCTGGACCTCCTCGCGCGCCTTCCGCAGGCAGGCTACGGGTTCGGTGGTGGGGTAGAACTCCATGGCGATCCAGCGGGTGTAGGGGAGCGAGGCCAGGCGGGTATAGATGATGGGGTAGTCGATCTCGCCGGTGCCAGGCTCGTGACGGCCGGGTACGTCGGCGACGTGGATGAGGCCTACCTGGGCGATGTTCTTTTCGAGCTTTTCGATGAGGTTCCCGAAGCTGCGCTGCTCATGGTAGAGGTCGTAGAGCACCTTGAGGTTGGGGGCGTTGACGGCGGTGGCGATCTCGAAGGCCTGATCGACCGAGGCCATGAAGATGGAGGGGTTTTCAAGGTAGTCGATGGGTTCGATGACAATTTCGATCGAGCGTTCGGCGGCGCTACCGGCGGCCCGCTTGAGGTTCTCGATGGATAGGTCACGTTGGGCGTGCGGGGCAAGGCCGTCGACGCGTTTGCCGGAGAGCAGGATGACCTGCGGACAGCCCAGGGCTTGCGCGTAGTCGAGGTGCTCGGCGAACTGGGTTTGGAAGGCAGCGGACTCGGCGGGGACGGCGAAGGCGGCACGTACGCCGCTCATGGAGTC
>CAXTWP010000109.1:0-881 GCA_964247945.1 uncultured Acidobacteriaceae bacterium
CAGTCGGACAGTGACAACGCCTGCCGCCTCCTCTTCTCCGAGGCCGACAACCTCCCCGGCATCGTCGCCGACCGCTACCACGACCTCGTCATCCTCCAACTCCTCACCCAGGGCACCGCCCAGGACGACGTGCGCCGCGTCCTCGCCGACGTTCTCTCCAGCGACCCGTCCATCGCCACCCTCATCGAGCGGCCCGACCCCCGCATCCGCGAGCTCGAGCAGCTCACGCCGCCACCACCCGGACCCCTCTTCAGCCGCTCCGCCGAGCCTCAACTCGCCACCATCTTCACCATCAACGGTCTTCGCTTCCACTTCGACGCCACCGCCGGGCAAAAGACCGGCGCATTCCTCGACCAGCGCCTCAACTACGCGGCCGCCGCCAGCTATGCGCGCGGCGATGCCCTCGACATATGCGCCTACCAGGGCGGCTTCGCCCTCCACATGGCCCAGAGCTGCAATCGCGTCACCGGCGTCGACGCCAGCCGCGCAGCGCTCGAAGTCGCCGACCGCAACCTTCTTCTCAATCCCACCTTGAAAGCAGAAGTCGCCTGGATCGAAGCCGACGCCTTCGACCTCCTCCGCGACTTCGACGCCTCCGGCAAGCGATTTGACACCATCGTGCTCGATCCACCGGCCTTCGCCAAATCGAAGCGCGCTGCCGAGGGAGCACTGCGCGGCTACAAGGAGCTCAACCTCCGCGCCCTCAAGATGCTCACCTCCGGCGGCATCTTGATTACCTGCTCCTGCTCTCACCATATTCCCCCGGCCGAGTTCACCGAGGTCGTCGCCTCAGCCGCCGCCGACGCCGGCCGCTCCGTCCAGCTTCTCGAAACCCGCGGAGCCGCGCCCGACCATCCCGCCATCCTCACCCTCCCTGAGAC
>CAXTWP010000109.1:891-1515 GCA_964247945.1 uncultured Acidobacteriaceae bacterium
AGTCCAGGGAATACGCTTCCCGCCTTTCTTTGTTTGTCCTTCCCGACGTGAATCTGCGTTTGCCAGGTGGTCCATCCTCCCTCGGGTGGCCCATCCTTCGCGCCCGTGCGAAGGGTGGGTTATCGTTTGCGGCAGCAAACGACCGCCTTGTCCTCTCATGCATCATTCCCAAAGGCAATCCGCTGTCGCCCTCGCACTTCATTGTTTGTCATTCCCGCAGATACTCCGCCATTCGCCCATCCCATCACAAAGCTGCTCCAAGCATCCACCCCTTGACACGCACACTACAATTAACCTATAGGCACTCCACCAAGGCTCAGTCCCCACCGGGCCTTTTCCATTGCTTTGGATCAAGCACAAAAAGGGTGTATGGGGAGGTATACCCCATACACCCTTAAGTCCTTATTCCTGAATATTTTGCTACGGCCATACAGGGGGAGGGGGGGCGGACACCCAATGGAGCCGGGTGCCCCATCTCTCGCTGTTGAGTCATGGGTTCCCAAAGAACGCGGGCCACAGATCGACCCGGACCTCGATCCTTTGTTTTCAAGATATTGGGATCAAAGTGATAGAAAATATCAGCCTTGCAAATGGGGGTGCTGCGACTTACCGCCCCGGCGCGGC
>CAXTWP010000109.1:1544-3303 GCA_964247945.1 uncultured Acidobacteriaceae bacterium
GAAGGCCTTATGGCCCAGCCAGTCGGCGAACCGCTCGACATACTTCTGCTTGGCTGATTGGATCTCCCGGTCGTTCATCAGTGGTCCGTCCAGGAGCGTCGCCTTCCTGCGCGCGCTTATGGCGTTTCGTTGCTTTTCAGCTGTCTCATACTGCTCGTACAACTCAAGGCCAATGGGACAAAACATGGGAAAGCTCCTGAAAGAAAAATGGTGTGTCCTGCTCCTTTAGGAAGCGGACGTGGCTCCGTGTACGACCAGCGTGCGGATCGCCGTCACTAAGTTGCGCGGGCCTTCCATCGCGGGAAAGACCTCTTCGTCGGGTTCGATCTCGGCAGTAAAACTGGAAGCGGTAAGCACAAGTCGCTTTACGCCAGGCCAGCTGGAGTGAATCAACGTCAGCGCTTGGGAGCGCGCCTCCGGGGTAAGGGAATCGCAAAGCAGAAACAGATCGACCGTCGCGCTTGCGCAGATCGATAAAGCCTCGGAGAGGCTCATCGCCGTATGCACACGGAAGCCAGCCTTTTCGATCACCCAGCCCCTAGTCTCCACCAGGCTGGGATCCCTTCCGTAGAGAAGGATAGAAGGCTGTTGAGCTAGGTCTTCCATGCATTAGAAAATAGATGAACCAACAAAACGGTTTTGTGCGGCGTCAGACATTCGACCTCACCTGACTAAAAATCTGTCTATAACATTTTGACCTTGCGATTATGTGTCATGGGTGACAGAATCGAGTTCTAGGTGTCCCTTCGGACACCAAGTCTCCTCAGAGACGCGACCTTCTAAACGTTCCAGGCAACGACAGGAACGATTGTCCTTTGCGAACTGACGTAAAGGATCCTATGGTCACGCACAATTTGCTGCTGAGCGCACTCTCCCCCGCAAGCCGAGATGCCCTGCTCGCGCATAGCCGCCCGGTGGACCTTCCGCTGCGGACCTCCCTCTACGAAGCGGACAAAGCACCGCACTACGCCTATCTCTTGACCTCCGGCATCGCCTCGGTGGTTGCTTCCGGCGCGGAAGGAGAGACGATCGAGATCGAGATCGTCGGCTGTGAGGGCGTAACCGGTGCGCTGCATCTGCTGGGTCCTGCGCTCGCTTCCACGCAATGCTTCGTGCAACTGCATGGAAGCGCCCTGCGGATTCGCTTCACGGACCTCAAGCAGCTTTTTCTAGAGTCGCCGGAGATTCGCGCCAGGCTCCTCGAATTCATCCAGATGGGCGCGCTGACGCTGAGCCGGATCGCCGCCTGTCATCGTCTGCACAGTGCTGAGCAGCGTCTGGCGCGCTGGCTCCTCATGGTCCAGGATCGTGTCCACACCGAGTCCCTCGCGCTCACGCAGGAGTTTCTGGCCGAGATGCTCGGCTCCCAGCGGACCACCGTCTCGGCCGTCGCTTCGGCGTTCCAGAACGACGGCATCATTGAGTACACCCGCGGCCGTTTGCGCATATTGGACCGCTTACTCCTGCAAGAGGCCGCTTGCGGCTGCTATCCCATCACCCGCGACCTGCTCGCCAACCTTTATCGGGAGCCGCGCCTCCCCCGCGCCTAACGGGCTATACTTGTCTTCATCCATCGTTTCGAGGTAGAGAAGGCATGACTCTGCAAGGGTTTCTCTTGTTCGCGGGCGTTTCAGTGGCGGCAACGCTCGCCGGTTCCACAACAGCAGTGGCCCAGGAGAAGCCGAAGGCCGAGAAGGTCGTAGTGGCAGGCACACCCGCCATGCCGCCGATGCCCGCGGCCACGGCCGATGCGGTGACG
>CAXTWP010000109.1:3313-3729 GCA_964247945.1 uncultured Acidobacteriaceae bacterium
ATCCGCGCCTCCTCGCCGGAGATCACCGTCACCGGCGGCCTCGGCGACGAGGACGAAGGCGCGTACCAGCAGTGCCGGAACGGCGCGGGCGCCTTGCCAGCCGCGGAGGTCCCGGCAGAGGGCGCCGCACCTGCGCAGGCACACCCGCCATGCCGCCGATGCCCGCGGCCACGGCCGATGCGGTGACGGAAGGCTCTGTCAACGTCAACGGCCAGCCCATCGCCTACCGCGCCGTCGCCGGCACCCTCACGGTCGGCGCGACCGACATCGAGGATACAATGCTTGGCTTCGACGGCAAGCCGCTGCCTGACTCCGGAGAAAAGCTGCCCGAGAAGACCGAGGACGCGCCGCCTACCGCTCGCATGTTCTATGTCGCCTACTTCAAGAAGGACGCCGCGGCGGAGCATCGCCCCATC
>CAXTWP010000109.1:3739-8929 GCA_964247945.1 uncultured Acidobacteriaceae bacterium
CCGCCACCATGTGGCTGCACATGGGGTCGTTCGGCCCGCGTCGCGTCGCGCTGCCCGACACCCAGCACCCCGTCGGTGCGCCCTATAATTTGGTGAATAACGACTCCAGTCTGCTCGACGTCTCCGACCTCGTCTTCATCGACGCCCCCTCCACAGGCTTCAGCCGTATCTTCGGCAAGGAGAAAGAGAAGGCATTCCTCGGCACGGATGGCGACGCCCACGCCTTTGAGCGGTTCATCCGCCGCTTCCTGACCAAGTACGGCCGCTGGAACTCGCCCAAATACCTCTTCGGCGAGAGCTACGGCACGCCGCGCTCCGCCGTCCTCGCGGCGGCCCTGCGCACGGTCGACCTGAACGGCATCATCCTGCTTTCGCAGATCCTCAGCTTCGACAACTCCGTCGACGGGCCGAAGTTCAACCCCGGCGTCGACCAGGCCTACGCGCTCGCCCTGCCGACCTACGCGGCCACCGCCTGGTACCACCACAAGCTGCCCAACCAGCCCGCGGCTCTGAAGCCGTTCCTTGCGGAAGTGGAGCAGTTCGCGCTCGGCGAGTACATGGCCGCCCTGCTGCAAGGGAGCGAGCTGCCGGAGGCCCGCAAGCAGGCGGTCGCCGAGAAGCTGCACGGCTACATCGGCCTGCCCGTCGCTTACCTGATGCGGTCGGACCTTAGGGTCGAGGGCGGTGCCTTCTCAAAGACCCTCAAGAGCGACGAAGAAATCACCACCGGCCGCCTCGATTCCCGCTACCAGGGCCCCGACGTGGATCCGATGAGCGCCGACGCTCAGTACGATCCCCAGTCCGACGCCATCACCTCCGCCTACACCACCGCCATCAACGAGTACCTGCGCCGCGACCTGAAGTACGGCGAACAGTCTACCTACAAGCCCAACGCCTACGGCGAGTTCAGCTGGGATCTCCGCCACCGCGCGCCCGGCGGGCCTTAGGCCGCATCGCAGGAGAGCGGGACCAACGTCATGCCCGACCTCGCCTACAAGATGAAGATGAATCCGAAGATGAAGGTGCTGCTGGCCGGCGGCTACTACGACCTCGCGACGCCTTACTTCGAGGGCGTCTACGAGATGCATCATCTCCAAATCCCGCGCAGCCTCCAGGGCAACATCAGCTACCACTACTACGAGGCAGGCCACATGATCTACGTCAACGAGGCCATCCTCAAGCAGTTTCACGCGGATGTGGCGGCGTTTATCAAGAGCACCGAAGACGTCAAGTAGTCTAGGCTACTGAGTTCGTCAGCAGAGCGATAAGCCTTTGCGGCTCCGCGAGAAAGGCGTCGTGGCCATGGTCCGAGACGAGCTCGCGGTACGTGCAGCGAACGCCTGCCGCCTGGATACTGTTCGCCATGGTGAGAATATCTTCGGGCGGGAAGAGCCGGTCGGAGGAGATGCCGACAACGGTCACGTCCGCCTGAACCCTGCTCCAGGCATCCTCGCGCGCGATCCTGTACTGGGATCGGGCACCTGTCCGCCATGCACCGCGATCGTTCCAAAGTGCTGCTTTGCTGCTTGAATGTCAGACATCTGATTCTCCTGGAGAGGACATGAGTAGAAATACAAACCCGCGGCAGATGAGGCCGCGGGTTGGAACCGGTCGGCTTTCAGGTCTTAGAAAGCGCGTGCGGTCCGGCTAAGCCCGCGTTCGACATGGAGGCAACAACCACGCGTACACAAGGACGAACTTGCCGGAAGGAAGCTCACGTTGGTCATTATTGACAAAAGCACCGCATAACGCAAGACAAACGCTGACGCCAACGGGGCCGCATGGGCGTAAGCTGTTTAGCTGAGTTGATCAGCTTGGTATAGGCCGGCACCCTCCATAGCAGCAATTTAGGCTTAGAAAAGGCGTGGACGAGACGTGGGAAGCTTTGCCCGGGAACTTTTGTCGCCCGCCGCGACAAAGAAGGCGGGCATACCGTGCGCCAGCGGAGTAAATTCCCCAATATAGCCGGCCTGTGTAGCTATGGGCAGCTTATCGATGGCATAGTGATGAGCTTTCAATGTTTGTACAAGCCAATTATCATCAGCGGCCAGAACTAAATACTCGCTTGTACTGCGCTGCAACTCCGCTAGTGGAACCAGTGGAACGTTGTAGACGATGTTACGCGCGGCCCATAGATTCTCCTCGGGCGAGTCGTCGCCCCGCGAGGAGCGGACGGCGGAAAAGTCGATCGGATAGATGACACGGCTGCCTAGAGCGCCCGGTGCGTAATGCTTAAATGTTAGCGCCATCAGCGGGTCCGATATAACGATCGGGCCAGAGGCATAATTGGCGGGGAGTGCGTTCACAACTCTATAGAACGACTGCTTTTGTTCCTTATAGATGTAACCCACATACGACTCTCTCGCCACAAACCAGGCCAGCAAGAACATAAGGATGATGGTGCCGGCTCTTTCCAGGTGTTGAAAAAGCTGGAAGGCGGTCGCTATACCAACGATAGCAAAGCCAAGACATACAGGAATAACCAACCGTGGAGAGAACATTCCGCCGTACAACTCGGCGAGGGTATACCCGAGAATAGGGTAGGCCATGAGGACGAGGGCCGCTGCGATCTCGTGCCGCGGAAAAGGCGCGGCAACGCACAGTGACTCTTGCGACGCAAGCGTCGTCACCCAGCCGGGCACGCTTGCCAGGCTCCCAGCAGCCGAAGACCGACGAGCCAGCGCACGGACAATAAAAGCCAGGCTGAAGAGGGCCAGTAGTGGATAGAGGATGTACTCGACCATCTCACTATACGATCCGGGAACCTGCGTCAGCGAGACCCTGTTATACGCATACGGCGAGTATTGCGCGACGGAACGCTGAATCAGCGGTCGATATGCCAGCATCGGAGTGAGAGCGACTGCCAGTCCCACCCAGATGCGGCCACTTCTGATGCGCTGGGCACTTCCTGTTCGGGGTCGTGGACGAGGCTTTGTGCGGACAAGTTCGCCCCCCACAACCGGCAGAAAAGCTAAGATAGCGAAGTAGTTCGTCGATATACCCAACGCCAGCGCCAGCACCATGCCTATAAGAGCAATCAAGCGGGTGCGCCTTGACACCTGTAGGTCGACAGCTCTGCTCCAGCAGAGAATGGCCAGCATGGTAAGCCCGTAGAAGACACCGTACGATCGGCTTTCGAAGCTGTAATCGAAGCCGGCATTGGTCATCGAGAGGAGTGTGCCGGCCATCGCCCATGTCCCTGGGATACGGCGGCGTAAAAAGAGAAAAAGCGAGAACATGCCAATCCAATAGCCAAGGGCCGCGGGCAAGCGCAGCGCCCATTCAGGCTCGCCAAAGAGCAGGCGGCTACCGAGCACAGCTAGATGGATCAGGGGCGGATTGGGATCGGCTGCATGGGCGAGTGCATTCCAAATGGCCGCCGCCGAGCCGACACGTGCGATATGCAAGGTGATCAGTTCATCAAACCAAAGCAACTTGAATGAAGAGAGCGATGCAACCGCGGTAAAGTAGAGGACCGAAAGCAGGGCAAACGCATAGGCTGGACTGCGATCGATAAAGGAGGAAGCCGGCCCACTCACCTCGCCCTGGGTTCGCCTCTGTGAGAACGCCGCCGGAGATGCCCTCCCGGGTTCTGCAATTAAGCCCAATACTGACATCCTCATTAGACGGCCCTGCGCACCTCTGATGCACAGAGAAGGCAAAGTTCTGCCTAAGGGCGGCCTGGAACCGGCAGCTGGGTTTTGACTCCATGCCATAACCGCATACCGTTACGTCTTAGGCAATGATGCGTCCTCGATACTCGCGTCAGGGACGGGATTCAGGGATCTCCGGGCTCGCACCTGCTTGGAACTCGGTTGAACCGATTTCGTCCTGTGGACCCTGGCCGAGGGCGGATGCAGGGTCGACCGGTTTCATCCGGTACTCGTGTGGCGGTGTGTTGCCGGCAAGGTAGCGGACGAAGTAGTCCCAGCGGCGACGGGTCATGTAGGGGGCGGCGCCGCCATAGCCGTGGGCGACGTTGGGGATCAGGAGGAGGTCGAAATCCTTGTTGGCCTTGATGAGAGCATCGACGACAAGCAGGGTGTTGTTGAGCGGTACATTATCGTCCATTGTCCCGTGGGCGAGCAGCAGGTGGCCCTTGAGATTATTGGCGGTGTTCTGGTTGGCCTGGCTATCGTAGTTGCTGGTGCCGTCGGGGTTTACGACTTCGAGACCGGCCCATTTTTCGGCCCAGTCGTCCTCGTAGTTGCGGTTGTCGTGGTTGCCGGACTCGCTGATGCCCACCTTGAAGAAGTCAGGGAAGTGGAACATGGCGGCGGCGGTGGCGTTGCCTCCGCCGGAGTGGCCGTAGATGCCGGCGCGCTCGAGATCGATGAAGGGGAATCGGGTAGCGAGATCTTTCATACCGGAGACTTGATCGGGGATAGTGTTGTCGCCTAAGTCGCCGAAGTAGGCCTCGTGGAAGGTCTTGGAGCGGAAGGGGGTGCCCATGCCGTCGATGCAGACGACGATAAAGCCGAGTTCGGCGAGGGCCTGACGGTCGCCGCGGGCGGCGGAGAAGCCTCGGGAGCCGCAGGAGCCGGTCTGGGGGCCGGGGTAGACGTTGTTGACAATGGGATATTTGGCCGCGGGGTCCGTTTTGGTAGGCTTGTACATGTAGCCGTAGAGGTCGGTCTGGCCGTCGCGCGCCTTGACCACGATGGGCATGGGTGGTACCCAACCGGTGGCGGTAAGGCGGGTTATGTCTTGCCGGGCGACTTCAAGAGCGAGCTTGCCGGTGCGGTCGCGGACCACGGTGGTCTGGGGCCGGGTAGCGGTGGAATAGATGTCGACGAAAAACCGGCCATCGGGCGATGGAGTGACGGCGTGGTCGGCGTCCTCGGGGGTGAGGAGCTTGAGGCCGGAGCCGTCGAAGCGGATGCTGTAGAAGTGGGAGAAGTAGGGATCGCGGTTCTTCTCTTTGCCGACGGCGAGGAAATAAATTGTGCGGGCTTTCTCGTCGATGTGAAGGACTTGGGTGACGTTGCCGGCACCATGGGTGATCTGGTTCTTGAGCCGGCCGGTTGCGAGGTCATAGAGGTAAAGCTGGCCCCAGTCGTCGCGCTCGGAGAACCAGAGAATCTCGTTTGAGGTGGGGAGATAGTGCCAGTTGACCTTGTCGTTGCCGGACTCGAAGAACTTGGCGACGGTCTCACCCATGACCTCGCGGACATAGCCGGTTGCGGCGTC
>CAXTWP010000110.1:0-6515 GCA_964247945.1 uncultured Acidobacteriaceae bacterium
GATTCGACACAGCGCGTGGGTAACTCCAGCAGCAACTCGTTTGCGGTGTAGATCACCGTCGACACAGAAACAATAAAAAAAAATTTCGCACGCGCGGAGCGTATATCTTCTACGGTATCTCCCACAACACACACCCGCGCCTGCATTCCAAGCCGGCCGCGCGCTTGTTCGAGCGCGGCCCGGAAGACATCCCGGCGATGCTCACATCCATCGCTGTAGCCGCCGAAGTCGAAGCTATCGAGCAGATCGGCCCTCTGGAGCTTGGCCCGGCCGATTCCTTCGAGGTTTCCGGTCGCGACGCCGAGCACCGCGCCGCGTAACCGCAGATGGGCGAGCGCCTCTCGGACGCCAGGCAACACGGTAATGCGCAGGTCTTTTGTTCGCTCTGCAACGAACGAGCACATCCGGGCGCATGCTTCCGCGAGCCGGGGCCGCCACACGCTCTCCGGAACCTCTGCCCGCAGAAGCGCATCGCGCAGAATACCGCAATCCACGTTGCCGTGCGTCACTACCCCGTCAAGGTTGAGCGACCTTCCACCCAGCCGCGTAAGGCTTTCGCAGAAGGCGAAGTAATGGACAGCGTCGGTGCAGTGGAGCAAAGTTCCGTCTATGTCGAAGAGGTAGGCGTCGTACCCGTCCCATGCGGGCATCGCTTCCGCCTGTAAAGAATTCATTCCATCAGGCTATCAGCGCCTGTCGCAAACGCGCGACCACTCCCGGCCAATCTCCGGGCGCGCTTTGCCGAAACAAGCGCAGGCTCGGGTACCAGGGGCTATCCTCCCGTCCCGTCATCCAGCGCCAATCGGCGGCATACTGAAGCATCAGCCAGGCCGGTCTGCCGAGCGCTCCTGCCAGGTGCGCGGCCAGCGTGTCGACGGTGATGACGAGATCGAGGTTGGCGACGGTGGCGGCGAGCGCAAGCAGGCCATCGCCTGTAATGGCCGCGACATTATTCCTCATCGTCCCATCGGCGTCATGTGCGGAAGCCCCTCCTTGCAGGTTCCACCATTGAACACCGTCTTCCCCTAGCAGAGGACGCAGCAGCATAAAGGGCACAGACCGTTCCGGGTTCCACTCGCCTCCGGTCCAGACCACGCCAACGCGCCTGCGACCGGCGGTGCCCATGCATGTCGCGGCCTGCGACACAAGCGAGCCGGGAAGCTCCAAATAACGCTCAGTCAATGGGAGTTGATCGAGTGTCGTTCGGAAGAGATACGGAAGTTCCATCACCTCCACCTGGATGTCCCATGCGGGCGGTAGATGGGGAGCATCTTCGCCCCAGGTGATGACCTGCTCCACGCCGCGAAAGAAGGATGCCAGCGGCAGCAGGCGCGGCGGCACCTCAACGATCACGTTCGCCGCCCGCTCCCGCAGTAACGGCGCATAGCGCAGCATCTGGACGGCGTCGCCGAAACCATGCAGGCAGCGAACGATCACGCGCTTGCCGTCAAGGTCCTCGCCGTTCCAGAAGCGGTGCTCGTCCGGCCCTTCGCGCGCGCGAATGGCGTCGCTTTCACGCCACGCCGCTGGGTAATCGCCCCGCAGCATTGCCGTCTGCCATCGCCCGCCGCTGCAAAGGTTTGCATCGGCTCCGCAGGCTTCGGCGCGATCGAACGCGGCACATGCGGCTTCCAAAGCCCTCACCGCCAAAGAACGATCAGCTTGTTGCAGCCACCCATCCGCCTCGCCCATCGGCTACCGGAATCCGGGCTTTGCGGGGTAGACGCAGTGCGGCCCCTCCGGAGGAACGGTCAACGGCTGCCAGCGGCAAAGATAGGTCTCGTCTTCCGGCTGCGCTTGGATCGCAAATCCCGCGGAGCGAAGCATAGCCTCCACGCAGGCCTTATTGGGAATCCACCAGTTCGTCGGGTCATCGCAGTAGCGATGCTCAATAAAGTGCATTTTGGGGTAACCGGTTCGATCGAACGGCGCAGGTTCTGTAAACGTGTAGTCGTTCGCAATTGGCTCAATCGTGCGGCCGCCGCGCTCCATGCTTTGAAACACAAACAAGTCTTTGGCGACGTGCTCATGGATTAGGTCAAGCGCCAACAGAGGGTGCCGCAGATGGTAGAAGACGCCCATGAAGAGAACCAGATCGAAGCGCTCGGCCAGCGCTCCGATCTCCCACACGCTCATCCGTTCAAAGGCAATGTCAAGATCGTTCACCTCCGCGGCGAAACGGGCCTGGCGCAGGTAGTGCTCGTCGGTATCAATGCCGAGCACACGCGCCGCACCGCGCCGCTTCATCTCCAACGAGTAAAAGCCCGCATTGCATCCAATATCAAGGACGCTCTGACCGGCCATGTCGGGGGGCAGGATGTCACGAAAGTGCCGGTACTTGACCTCTGGGTAATCACCGAGAAAATGTTGAGGCGCGGTCTGTACGCCATGGAGGTGCATGTTGTGGAACCACGGGGCAAGCTCATCGATCCTGCTTCGCATGGTGGCTTCCTTATCGACTGCCGGCAAGTTCATGTCACCATCCTACTCATATCCGGTGCTTACGGGAGACAACCACATCCTGTTGCCGCCGCGTCCTATGGCGAAGAAATGGTGAATCTTTCACGAGGCGACCCCATGACACAAAAGCAGATGGATGCACCGGCAGCCGAGAGCAAGTTGCAGGAAGCGGTTGACCGAGCTGAAGAAGCTGAAGCCAGACTGGCGGAGTTGCAAGCCGCGACCGAGCGTAAAGCAAAGCAGGAAGTGGGGCGAAACCCCAGCGGCGTAGAAGCGCTCCGGGGCGACTCCATGATGGCGCATTTGCTTGACTCGCTCGGTGCAGGCAAGGATATCGGGCACTATGGGCGCCTGGTCTTTGCCATGGTGGCTCGTCACTTCTTGCCGGATGAAGAGGTGTTGGCTTATCTGACTAAGGATGCGGATTTCTCCGCCGAGCAAGCGCGGCTGATGCTTCGCCAGGTCGAGGGACGAGATTACAACCCGCCAAAGCGCGACCGTATTCGGGAATGGCAGTTGCAACAGGACTTCCCCATTCTCCCTGATCCCGAGGACCCTGACTGCGGCAATGTCTACCGTAATCTCAAGTTTCCTGAAAAGGTTTACGAGCACATCGGCCACTATCAGGAGCAGAAGCTCGATTCAGGCTCCTGACCGCTGCCGAGAGAGATACGGCTGGGTGCGCGCATCGACGCATCAGACCGGCATTGAGGTATGTTCGTATGACCGCAGCACCGGCAGAACAAGCCGCCCAGGCCGCAATCCCTTGGAATGACATTCTTCGCGAAGCTAAAGGCCGCTTCGGCATCAAGCGGTTTCGTCCCGGCCAGCGCGAGGTTATCCAGGCTGTTTTCGCTGGGCAAGATACCCTTGCCATTATGCCCACAGGAGCAGGGAAGTCGCTGACATATCAGCTTCCTTCCATCTTTCTCCCTAAACCGGTCGTGGTGGTAAGCCCGCTGATCGCGCTAATGCAGGACCAGCAGGAGAAGGCGGAAGAAGCCGAGATTACGGTAGAAAAGATCGACTCCACTCTTACCGCGGTTGAAGCCAGTACGGCGGCGGAGGAGATCCAAGAGGGAAGTTCGCAGCTGATCTATGTCACTCCGGAACGCCTGGAAAAAGAAGATTTTATCCGGAGTTTAATGGAAGCGGGTGGAGTCAGTCTGTTCGTCGTCGACGAGGCGCACTGTATTGCACAGTGGGGCCACGACTTTCGTCCGGCGTATCTAAATCTTGGCTACGCCAAGAAGGCGCTGGGCAACCCACCTGTACTCGCGTTGACCGCTACGGCCACACAAGAGGCAATTACAGAGATCCTTACGACCCTTGACGCTCCCCACGCGGAGATCGTCAACACCGGTGTCGAACGCGAAAATCTTCTCTTTGCCGTCCGTTCGACGGTCAACGTGGAGTCCAAGCTGAACCATATCCTCACGATGGTTAAGGATGAGGAAGGCACCGGCATTATCTACACCGCCAGTACGCGCAGCGCGGACGAACTGTATGAGTGGTTGAAGGAACACGGCATCTCCGCCGGTCACTACCATGGCAAGATGAGGACGCGCGAACGCGAGGAGGTTCAACACGCTTTTATGCGTGGCGACCATAAGGTCATGATCGCAACCAAGGCCTTCGGTCTGGGCATCGACAAGCCGGACATCCGCTTCGTCTACCACTTTGAATTTCCCGATTCCCTGGAAACCTACTATCAGGAGGCCGGCCGCGCCGGACGCGATGGGAAGCCGGCGCGGGCGGT
The DNA here is from genome assembly GCA_964247945.1 of uncultured Acidobacteriaceae bacterium. GTDB lineage: Bacteria > Acidobacteriota > Terriglobia > Terriglobales > Acidobacteriaceae > Edaphobacter. Next base: position 4,220 of record CAXTWP010000110.1, read on the forward strand.
GCTGCTTTACCGGCTTGAAGACAAGCGCATCCAGAGCTACTTTCTCGGCGGCCGCTATCCGAAGCTTCTGGAGATGCAGGCAGTCGTCAACGCGCTTGGAGGATCACCGTTGCAAGCGGAACACTCTGAAGCTCCTGTGCTTGCCGGACCGGCGGCGCGAAAGGCTCCTTCCCGCAAGCCTCTCACCACCGCGCAGATCGCCGAACACGCGGGAGTAGGTGTCCGCCGTACACAGGTGATCCTCCATCTGCTAGCGGAGGCCGGCATCCTTAAGCGTGGCCGCCAAGGCTACACCGTTATCGCAGACGAGGAACTCTCCGAAACGTCCTTAGCCGCTCTGCTCCAGACCTATGTAGACCGTGCCGCTCATGATCGAGACCGATTAGCTGAGATGATGCACTACGCGGAGAGTGTCTCTTGCCGCGCCCAAACGATCCGCCTGTATTTCGGCGATCCCGAAGGAGATCCGTGCAATCGTTGCGATAATTGCAACGAGAAGCGAAGCGCCCCATCCGTCGCGACGGTCAAGCAAGAAGGTACACCGCCGCCAGAGTGTCCAGAGGAAGAGTCTTCTTCCGCCAGCTTCAACGCCGGCACGGGCGTCCTGCATCCCCGCTTTGGTCCTGGTAAAGTCGTTGATGCCTTGGCGGACATGGTTCTGGTCCAATTTAAGAAAGGTGGTAAAAAGCGGATTCGCAAGGACTTTCTCAGTCTTGCCTGCTGATGTCGTTCCGTGTGCACCCGTTAGGTAAATCGATTCGAACTTACAGGATGACGTACGATTCGAGACATCTTCGCGAGAAGCCGCGTCTGAAACGCGGTATACCTAATGCAGGAACAGCAGGCGGCTCAAGCATATCGTCCGCAACCAGCGACACCAACGGGCATCAACTTAATGAGCGCCCCTGAACGAAGCAGGACGAGGTACCAGGCATGGAATTTCACATCTCGCGCAAGGCCCGCGACCGGTACCGTCTCAGCGACGCGCTGTTCAACTATGCCGGTAACGTGATCTTTGCCAATCTGGCGGCGAGCCGGGAGTTGGCTCATCGTGTCAGCAAGGTCCGCGAAGCCGAGGCCGCGCCAGATTCCCCGGAGGTGATGCATGCCGGAGCCCTCTTTGCGATGGGTCTGATCGATGAGCTTAGCCATGCTTTGATCGCCACCTACCGCGAGACGGTTGATCCCGACGTGCTGACGGATGCCCTCAACTGGTTTAAGGCGCAAATAGACCCGGCCGGCTTTGAAAACCTGCTTAGGCGTTTCACAGCTGAGTTCCCGAATGCTTCTATTTATCGCGGCGAACAGGCGGTAGACGAGTGGCTCGACGCTTCCACCGACGGCATCCCCAACCGGGAGGCCGCTTTTGAAGAGTTGCTGCTTCTCTGGCTCGCCAACATCAATCCCGCTTTCGGTCCCTTTCAGGAGTTCTTCAACGACACATCTCTAAAGCAACAAACCAGATACACGGCAGTTACTTCCGACTTCAACAAGTTTTTTGGAACTCGTCCGCCCCTGGCATCGTCAGCCACAACTCTACTCGATGCGCTCCGAGCGCCTATGCTCGCTTCCCCGGATTCACTCACCGGTCAACTGGATTACATTCGCGAGCGATGGGCGGAACACCTCGGCGAGGATGTAAAACGCGTTTTGCTCGCCATGGATGTTGTTAAGGAAGAGGACATTGCCATCTGGATGCAGTTTCATCCGGCTTCCTCCCTACAGCAACACGCTCGCGGACAGCAGGGCTGGAGCGGCGAAGGCTTCGAGGGCGATGAGTTCGCCGGCTTTGACGGCGAGTGGTATACGGACGCACACGGTACCCGCCGCTATCGCGCGCATGGGCCGCAGCAGCCGACCATCCATGAGTATGAAGCCTTCAGCCCGGACCAGGCCTGGATGCCGACCGTGGTGCTCATCGCCAAAAGCACCTATGTCTGGTTGGAGCAGCTTTCAAAGAAATACCAGCGCCACATCCAAAGGCTCGACCAGATCCCGGATGAAGAGCTGGCACTGCTCGCCGACCGCGGAATAAACGGCCTGTGGCTGATAGGCCTGTGGGAGCGCAGTGTTGCGTCCCAAACGATTAAACGTCTTCGTGGGCAGGCCGACGCCGTGGCCTCCGCCTACTCGGTCGCCGATTATCGTATCGCCGCCGACCTCGGCGGGGAGGAAGCCTACCGGACCTTACGTGACCGCGCCGCCGCGAAGGGCATTCGGCTCGCCAGCGACATGGTGCCGAACCACATGGGCATTGACTCGACCTGGGTGATGAACCATCCTGAGTGGTTCATCT
>CAXTWP010000110.1:6525-8888 GCA_964247945.1 uncultured Acidobacteriaceae bacterium
CGCGCGACCAGAGCCCGTTCCCAGTGTACAGCTTTGAAGGCCCCGATCTGTCGCACGACAGCCGCTACGAAATCAAAATCGAGGATCACTACTACGACCAGACGGACGCTGCCGTGGTCTTCCGTCTCCGCAATCGCAGCAACGGCGACGATCAGTTCGTCTACCACGGCAACGACGGCACCACCTTCGCCTGGAACGACACCGCGCAGCTCGATTACTCAAAAGCCTACGTGCGCGAGCAGGTCATGCAGACCATCCTCGCCGTCGCGCGCCTCTTTCCCATCATCCGCTTCGACGCCGCCATGACGCTGGCCAAGAAGCACGTGCAACGGCTCTGGTTCCCGATCCACGGCTCCGGCGGCTCCATCCCCTCGCGCGCCGAAAACGCCATGACCAACGAGGAGTTCGACGCCCTCATGCCCAACGAGTTCTGGCGCGAGGTCGTCGACCGGGTCGCCGTCGAGGTCCCCGGCACGCTGCTGCTCGCAGAGGCCTTCTGGCTGCTCGAAGGCTACTTCGTCCGCACGCTCGGCATGCACCGCGTCTACAACTCGGCCTTCATGAACATGCTGCGCGACGAGGAAAACGCCAAGTACCGCTCGTATCTGAAGAAGACGATCGAGTTCGACCCTGACATCCTCAAGCGCTATGTCAACTTCATGTCCAACCCCGACGAGCGCACCGCGATCGACCAGTTCGGCACCGGCGACCGCTACTTCGGTGTTGCGACGCTGCTGGCCACGATTCCCGGTCTGCCCATGTTCGGCCACGGTCAGATTGAGGCCTTCACCGAAAAGTACGGCATGGAGTATAAGACGGCGAAGTTTGACGAGTGGCCGAACGAGGACCTGATCGCCCGGCACCAGCGCGAGATCGCGCCGCTGCTCAAAAATCGCCGCCTCTTCGCCGAGAGCGAAAACTTTGTCCTCTACGACTTCTGGACCCCCGAAGGAACATTGGACGAGAACGTCTTTACCTACTCGAATCGGCTTGGCAACGAGCGCGCCATCATCTTCTTTAATAACCGCTACGGCGTCACCCGCGGCACCATCCACGTCTCCGCCGAATCCATGGACAAATCCTCGGGCGCCTTGCGCAGCCGCAGGCTCAGCGAAGCTCTGGCACTACCGTCGGACGACGCTATGATCGTTGCCTACAAAGACACAGTCAGCGGCCTTGAATATCTTCGCCGGACGCGACCGCTCGACCACGAAGGACTCTCGATCGACCTCCGCGCCTACCAGTACGCCGTGCTCCAGAACTGGCGCGAACTACGTTCGACCGCCGAACGGCCATGGGACGTCCTCTGCGATGCCCTGAACGGTGCGGGCGTGTACAACCTTGAAGAAAGCCTTTCCAAGCTTCGGCTCCGTCCTCTACACGAAGCTTTGCGTCAACTGCTTAGTCCAGAATCGCTGCAACCCTTCCTTGACAAGACAGTTTTTATCCCAGAAAACCAGCCTGAACTGAGCGACCCCGATCCAAATGCAATTGAGATCCTCAAAGATCAGAGCTCGTTAGCAGATAAAGAACCGGCAGTTCATACAGAAGTGGCGGTGCCCCCTAAATCCATAGTAGAGGCGAAGGATTCCGTAAGCTCTCCTTTTAAGCAGTTCCTGCACCGCGCCCATGAGTTTCTGGAAGAGGCGCACCATTTCGCGGATACCGGCCCAGATCCTAAGGCTAACCAACTGCAACATGTCATCGCCGGTATCTCCGCTTTACCTCAGTTTGTCAACCAGCGCAGTCCCGTTTGGCCGTTCCCATCATATACAACTCTTCCGCTTCGTTATCCGGAGAGCGCTTCGCTCTCCGTCTGGGCACAGGTGCTCGCCTGGATCGTCTTCCATCACCTGGAGAGTGACTCGGCGCTTATCCCAGTCATCTTTGACGGCCTGCAGCTTCGCTCAGCCCTTGCCGAGACCCTCTCAGCCTTGGGCATGGAAGGCGAGAACGCCTGGCGCGGCGCGGCGCGGGTCCGTCTCCTTCTAGCCTACTCTTCGCCGCTGGAATCCCTTTTCCGCTCCGAGGCCTTCTGGCGCGATCCCGATGTACGTTGGCTTTCAGGTATTACCGACTACCAGGGAGTTTTATTCCTCAACAAGGAATGCTTTGAGGAACTCGTCTCCTGGCTAGTTCTTCCCGATCTCACCGAACGGGAAGCGGTGCTCCCATCGCTTGATGCCATTATGATGGCTGCTCAAGAGTCCGGTTACAAGCTTCAGGTCTTTATGGATCGGCTTGACGTAATCCATAGCGCTCCTGAAAACCTTGAAAAGCGCCCTCCACCGGAGCAATCTTTCAAAGATGTTCCAGTCTCGGAAGAAGTTCCTGCTCCCGCCGGACCGTATTCTGATCGAGAG
>CAXTWP010000111.1:0-6580 GCA_964247945.1 uncultured Acidobacteriaceae bacterium
GTCAGCAGGGTGGGTAGTTGCTGTGCGGCGGCTTCCACAACGGCGTTCGGGAAACCTTCGCGCTCGCTGGCAAGAACGTGGAATGAGTACGCCTGAAGCTGCTTAGAAAGATTTGTAGAAAAACCCACTAGAGCGACACGATCTTCCAATCTGCGAGCTTTAATAAGAGCTTGCAGAGACTCGTGCAGGGGCCCTTCCCCAAAGATATCCAGTTGCGCGCCGACACCCCGATCACGAAGGAGGGCCCAAGCCTCAATAAGAACTGCATGCGCTTTTACCGGCTCAAGGCGACCAATCGAGATAGCTCTGCGCGCTTCCCTGTGAGGGGCTACACCTGTTTCTGCAGGAAAAAGGTGTGGGTTGTAGACCAGATGTACCGTCGCCGCACGTGTTGCGCGCCGGAGATATGCAACGACCGACGGGCTAACCCCGGTCATCACGCGTGGCGAAAGCCACCGAAACCAAGCGGCCTCCGGAAATGTCAGATGGCCCGTAAACAGAACCGGCACCTTAGTCAGCGGACGGATAAGCTCGGCAAGCACCGCGAGCCGCCGATGATGCGCATGGATGACTTCGCAGCCGATCTCGTTCAGCCAAGCTGTAAACCGCAGGAGCGCCCGGACGAGCGTAGCGCCGGTAGACATCAAGTTAAAGGTGCGGGCGCGCACCGCTGGGACAATCGAGCTTTCTTCAACGAAGGAGTCTCTCCCTGCAAAGCAGCTACATCCGGCCAGGTAGATCTCGTCTTTCATAAAGGCGTTGGATTGCGCGAGACGCTGCACCACGAGAGTAATACCGCTTCCTCTGTAGAAATTGTCGTTCAGCATACAAATGCGCACCGAGTGCCTCATCGAACTGGTTGTGACGTGGTTACGTGCCTTATAACCGACCCTTGTCAGTGAAATAACGACTACGCGACGAGACAAACTGCCACCGCATCGGCTAATGAAGCAATTATTGCATTCGCGAGTGGTAAATACGCCGCCAATGTCGATATGAAGCAGCCCGGTGGTAACGTCTGCGGGTGACACTCTTCAAGATCAGCCAAGGTTCTGCTAAATAGCGAAATGCCAGCCTTCGCGGGTCATGCATAAGTCGATACGCCCACTCGAGACCAACCTGTCCAATCCATGCGGGGGGTCGGGGTAGCGTTCCGGCAAAATAGTCCAAGGTGGCACCCGAGGACAGAATTACATTCGCTCGTATGGAATTGAAATTCTCTTCAATCCATTGCTCTTGAATAGGCATGCCCATGCCCACAAAGAGAATATGCGGCCTGAAGGCGGCGATGCTGTCCAATATAGCGTGATTTTCCGAACTGTCTTTATCCTTCGTAAAGAAGCCGTGGTGCGTCTGAAGCTGCAAGCCCGGATGTTGCTTGCGTAATAGGTCGCCGCTCAGTCTTGCGACAAAGTCAGATGATCCCAGATAGAAAACACGCCAGCCGGACTCGGCGGCCAACGCCATCATGTGCGGCAACTCCTGGTTATACACAATGCGACTGTCTCGATCAATGGGGTGTCCATATAAACGGCCGAGAACGACCATCGACATGCCGTCAATCAGGATGTAGCGCGCGCGTTTATAGTAATCGTGTATTAAGCTGCCACTGCTCGCTTCGTCCTCTTTGTGCCACAAGTACAAGCTATGTAGATTATGATGAGCGATCAATGATTTCTCATCCGCATGAATTATTGACGCAACAATCGCTCGAAACGCTTCCACGTGCATTGCATGCACATGGATGTCTAGAAAAGCTGCTTCGTGGATTACAGGCGAGTGTGCAAGAGAATCGATCGGAACTGCCTGAGGCTTATACATTTCGAGTGGGCGCTGCGGACTCTCCGCGAGTAATGTTGTATGGGTTACTGCAGTAACTGTACGAGTCTCAGGTCGATGTTCATGGCTGTAGGAATACACGATAGGGTCAATTACGTAATCGTCCGCTAATCCTGCCGGCTGCGCAAGAGTAAAGAAACGGATGTTACCAAAGATTATCTTGAAAGGAGTGACGACCAAGCCGAAGATGTGGGCGCCACCACCAAGCAGAGATGCTGGCTATTCTCTCGAAGAAGCATCGTTTCTATAGCATTACGGGTGGGCCTAGACGCCGGTAACAACAATAAAGTGCATGGTACGGATGCCGCACAAGGGAGACCTGTACCTGTACCGATTTGTCAGTGTGATTGGATCTGATAACTACGCCATTGATGCGGAAGAGTGTTATGCAATTACGGTCCTAAGAATCCAACGTTTATTCCGCCCTACCGCGGCGCAGAGCAAACTGTTCCTGACGCGGGTATGAGCAAACCTCAAGCTCAATTAAGGAGGTTGACAGCATTCATGTCAGGTCGGCACGGCCAGTAGGGTTAACTGTGCTGCTGTTGATGTGCTTCGTGGTCATCGAGCCATCTATCGTAAGGGTTAGCGCCTCCTTCGGCAGGCACGCGGCATCAAGCGCTAGGCATCAAGCGCCGAGGGAGGCTTTATGTGCTTCACGTCCTGAAACATAGCGCTTGACATTTCTTTGGGACTTCGGATAATTTGTGTGCTCTTGGCGTGACAGCGGTGTCACAGATACTTAAGAGATGATGTGAACCCTAAATGGCGCTGCGGTCTTGCCTTTTGCAAGCGCTCCGTGTCGCCAGTGACAAGGATGACCGGGTAGTCTGATCGCTGTTGGAAGACGGAGAAGGGCCGTCAGCTTTTTACGGTGGGCTTCGTCGCGGTGGTTAGTCGAAAGGGTGTCTATCTACAAGGGGGCTTACGCGATGTTACGATTTCGTCGAACACTATTAGCTGCTCTGTTACTTGGAAGTGGGCTGCTCGTCCTGATTGTGATGCCGGCACATGGCCGGACGGGCATCAATTGTAGAATCATGCCTTTAGGCGATTCGATCACCTGGGGCACGGAAAGCACCACACAGAATGGTTACCGTGGCCCACTGTCGAGCGCCTTGAGCAGTCAGGTAGCCGCCCAGGATTTCGTCGGCACCCAGATCAACGGAATTATGTCCGAGCCAGGACGGCGAGTGGACGGAAGAATTGGACATCACGGCTGCGATCGACCGCTACCAGTACACGCATGCACAGAGCGATCGGAATCTCTTAATTTCCCTGCTGAATAGTCTTGCTTATTACAACGCGGCCGGTGGCCCCAATGGCAACTGGCAAACTGACGGATGGGACGACAACCTTGCATGGATGGTGAACCCTTTCCTGCGCGGCTACCAACTTACCGGCATATCCAGTTATCTGAGCCAGGCCGAGGCGGGCTGGAACAACGGGTACCACCAGGGTTGGGACATGACGGTCGCGGGCGGGGGAATCTGGGAGAACACAGACAAGCAATCAAAGTGCGGCCTCAGCAACAGTCCCTTTGTTTTTGAAGGCGTTCGGCTCTTCCTGGCCACGGGAGATGGCACTTATCTCACCAAAGCTGAAAACATTTATGCCTGGGAACGCTGGATTCTGCTTGTCACTAGCGGGCACTACGCGGGACAGGTGCATGGCTGCGTGGGCACGAACGGGGCGGTGCAAGACCCGAGCACGAACGACGACAACGCCTACAACGATGGTGTCTTTCTCGAAGCGGCCACCGAGCTATACCGAATTACCGGCAACCAGGCCTACTACAACGATGCCAAGATGGTGGCGGATCACACCGTCGCTAAGGGCTCCGTGCTGCACAACACCGACGAGGATGCCGGCAGCCAATGGGCCCACTGGTTCACGCGGGGGTTGAGTGATTTCGTAACGCAGGCGAACCTCTGGTCCACCTACGGGTCATGGCTGCAGGGCAACGCCAACGCAGCCTGGAGCGAACGCAGCAATTTGAATCTCACCTGGAACGACTGGACTTCAACAACCAACAACACCGGTGCCAGCCCCGTGGAGATGTCGAGCGCGGCGGCGGTCTGGCAGCATTTGCGGCCACCCAGTGTTAGTCTCTCCGGAACCTACGAGATTCAGAACGTCGCCAGCAGTCTGGCTTTAAACGTTTCGGGCTGTTCCACTACGAACGGCGCGGCAATTATCCAATATCCTTTTACAAGCGGCGCAAGGAATGCGTTGTGGACTTTTGTGCCGACCAGCGGCGGCTACTACCAGATAAAGAACGTGAACAGCGGTCAAGTGGTCAACGTTGCCGGAGGGTCCAGCCTTAATGGTGCGTTGATCGTCCAATGGCCGGCGGGTGGGCTGAACCCGGGCAATGACCAGTGGATCCCGGTACAGAACCCGGACGGCACTTACTCCTTTTACAGCCTGAACAGTCTTCAGGCCCTGGATGTTCCGGGTGGAACCACGACATCAAAAACCCAGCTCGATCAATGGTTTGGCAATAGCACGGCCGCGCAGAAGTTCAATTTAATTCCTCAATAGCATGGCCGCGCAGGAGTTGAACGTGATTCCTCAGGCTTAGAGCAAGCAAAAGCGGCAAGGAATAAACGGCGCGGAAAGGGAGCTGACGCCGTATACGCTGATGACGAGGCAGAAGAACCGGAAAACCCTACAGCAGACCCTGAACGAGGATACGGATGACGACGAGGGACGTGATCACCTCCTGCAGGCGCAAGACATAATGGACAGGTGCCGACGCCGCTAGCACGCACAGAGAGGCGTTGGCGTCCTGTAGCGAACATGGATTGAAGCCGTATAAGATGCCGGTGCTGGAGCTGTGCGCCAATGTGAATGGATTGACGATAAGGAAGGCGAGCACACACATTATCGGCAGCGCGCCGGTCGAGGAGATCAACGGGCGAAGGAAGTCAAAGGAGAGAGCTTGATTACTCTGGTACTCATCAGGCTTGGACAGGCTGCAATCCGCGTGTGCATTTTCAAGATGCAGATGCGAAGTAAATCACTAGAGGTCTATCGACCGCTTTCCGCGGGTTGCAGCGTCCCCGTGATGTCGTAAACCAGATGAATGGGTGACGGCCCGAAAGATGGCCAGGTCACCAGCGGGCTCCAATGCATGCCGGGCTTGCTGAAGTCACAGACGCCGCTGGGAAACATTGTATTTAGCCGAGTGATCTCCTCCGGTGTGAAGGTCACGCGGTATTGTGAGGGGTCGACCGGTTTGAGATAACACTTGAGTACGTTGGCCGCTAGAGGCCCGCCTGCTTCGTATCTGGCATTTGAATAAGCAGGGTAAAGCTTGCTGCAGGGCGAGATCTGCTGCCTGGAAAAAGGCAGGGAATCTGCGAGGAAGACCGTGCCGTCGAAGCAACCATCCACCGCGGCCGAAGGTCTGGCGGCGACTACCTTGTTTCTCGGCGGCTCGTTTGAAGAGTCGGCCTTCCATGCGTTCATCCACTGCTCGAAGAGTGCGTTCTCTTGATGGGCACCGGCCACGCTTCGCCACATCATCAGGTTGGCGCTCGTGCCGTCGGTCTGGCGGATCCTCTCGCGAAAGGCAAAGTGAAACCAGCCGTAGTGGTAGGAGGCTGCTTCGTCCGAGGTAGCGTTGTCTACGATGGGGATGGCGGACAGGCCGCCGGTGCCGCTTAGCGAGAGACCGCTTTGATATGCCCGCCGAATTGCCTCAGCGTCACCTGTTGTTCGGGAAGAGATGTAGTTTCCATCCGCGTCGATGCCGCCAATGGCTTCATTCAAGTCGAGGAATTCTTTCGGAGTTATGACGCCGGCATTGAGCGCGTTCAAACCGTACTGTACCCCGACGTTGTCGAAAGGGCGGAGTGCCGCGCCTGTGGCGGGATCGATGCCGTAGACATTCCTGGCTGCATCGAAGATTGTCGGCCGCGCTCCATGCGGGTTCGTAACCGGGTCATAGCGCAGCGTACCCGGAACGACGGCACGCCACTGACCTGATTGATAGCCCTGAATGTCAAGACGCCCGGAGATCGGGTCGGCCCGTGCCGCCTGGTTTGCGGCGTCTGTCATGGCTTTGAGACTGGAGTAGCCGCCGATGGCTACTTCCTGCTCTTCATTGAGCGGCTCTCCCGGTTTGCTTGCGTAGTAGTGCATCAAAAGGTGGGCATCCAGCCCGGCGAGGGCCAAGGAAAGGGCGTCGGGGAAGACCTGCACGACCTGTACTCCGTCGAACAGGCCGGGAAACGCATCGGCGATCTGAAGGCTTGTATATGCGCCTCCCGAGCCGCCTGTGCTGATTGTCCAATCTGGAACCCCGAAGGTCTCGATGAAGTGCTCTTTACCAAGCATGGTTGCCTCTGCGGCAACCAGCACGTTACAGCTATTTGCGGGATGGTTCAGGGTATTCGTAAACAGGGCGTATCCCTTGGCCAACTGAGAGCGGTCGATCGGATTTGCACCTTCGGCTGCACCCTGGACATACCATCCTCCTGTACAACCGAAGCCGTGAACTGCAATCAACCTTCTATTCCACCCGGCTGGAGGATTAAAAGGGCTCACAGGATGGTCGAATGCGGGATCATGAAGGATAGCGTTCTGATAGATACCCCGGTCCATCGTGCCGGTCTCAACTCGTACGATGAATCGCACTGTCTTTCCCGTGCTGATTGTGGTCGTCGCGATGTCCGTCGGAAGCAGGTTTGGATCCGGGATGGATCTAAAGGAGGTTTGCCCGACAGGAAGATAG
>CAXTWP010000111.1:6590-8856 GCA_964247945.1 uncultured Acidobacteriaceae bacterium
GTCCGGCAGCTTGAATTGATCTGTCTGGCAAATGAAGGGTTCTTGTCGGGGTCCGGAGATGACAGGTCCCGTGATGGGGTAGTTTGTGATTCGCAGCTGTGCGTCGCCAGAACGGATGACGCTCTGTCCCAGGGGCAAACCTTCGATCAGGCCAAGGTGTATGTTAGGCACGTTCATGGAGCGAAAAGATCTGGTCACATCCCGGTCTCCGACGCGAACCTGGAATGCGCCGGCACCAGCGGCAGGCGCAGTGACTTGGACGAGCACGTCGCCGTCTGTTACGTAGTCAGGCTTAGTAGAGAGCGTTTCGATCCTGGTATGAGTCAGCGCGGCCTTGATGACCATATGAAAGACGCCGGGTGCGACGGGTGCGCCGACAGCTATGACCGGGGTGCCATCTTGGCTGCGCTCAGGATAGTTGGTTTGAGCGACAGCGCACAGGATGCTTGCCGACCCCAAGATGCCAAGTACGACGATCGAAGCGATATTACGTCCCATGAGGCTTTCCAGTTTCAGGGCTTGAAGTTCGGTTTATGAACTCATCGTATGTGCGGATGGCAACGTTGTCTTGGTAAAGCTTGTTTGATCACCGGCCGTCATGGCCGATATGTAAAGTTAGGGGAAGTTGCGGTGGGTACATCGGCAATTGGCAGTCGGGCCGGGTCGAGTGTTCGTCCGGACCAGGAGCAAAGAAATGTTGCCGTTTTGGAGCCTCTTCTTCAAGAAGTTTAGCCGGGAACGGAAAGCAAGTGCAAATGCTTCACCGGATTTTACTAACTTGGCCTGGTTGACCCGGGCGTTCTGTCGCGGTAGCATTTGCCCTACATCTGGGCGGCTTTGTTCCAAGCTACGCTCGCGCGGCGACCTCCTTGCGCGCGCTTTGGCGATGGTGCCTCTGGGGCAAGAGCGACCCTTGCTTTGCTTCTGCTGCTTGGTATTGCGCGTGTCCGTAAGGCAAGTTCCGTCGAAGGACTGAGGATAACGAGAGACCGCGCTGTTCCCGTGACCGGTATAGTAAGAAGCTTTGGAACGATGGTCAGCCCCGGCTTGTTTTTCCCGTGATTGCTAGCTTCGGCGCGGTACGGGCATGAAAGGGGGGACGACTGCGCTTCCGAGACGCCTGGTTGTATTTGTTGATCGGGCTTTCCCAGCTTCTGGAGTTCACGATGGTACGCGAACCGATCCACACTCTGTCGGAGCGCCAACAATTTAGGGCTTGACAGAGGTGAATGCATTTCAGTAAATTTTTTGCTGCTATGTGACAACGTTGTCAGCAGTACCGAAGGTGCGTTCCACCTCCAAGAGTTGCGATCGCATCCTGTCAAACGTTGCCTGGAATCAAGTTGCTTCAATATCGGAGAATCCATGAAAAGCATACCGACTGTTCTCGCGAGCCATACAAAAGCTGCCGCTCCGAACGCATTGTCTTTTATCGCTGTTGCCGTTGTCCTATGGGTGTTGCTATCAGGGGGCGTTCGAGCGGCCGTTGCGCAAGCAGGCCAGCAGTTCGTAGGCCATGTTGAAGATACTTCTCACGGTTCGATCACTGGAGCGACGGTCACTATCCACAATGAGGACACCGGAGAGGAGATCGTTGCCAGTACGACCGGAGCAGGCGACTATACTGTTCCATACCTCAAGCCGGGCACGTACACGATCACTGCGAAAAAGCAGGGCTTCAAAGAGATCAGCAAGACTCACATCAGCCTGCGCGTGGACGAAACATCGAAGATGGACTTTGCCCTGCCGGTTGGAAGCGTCGACGAGACGGTGACCGTCTCCAGCGAGGGAACTCAGATTGAGCTGTCCAAGGCCGATCGCGGCGAGATCATCGGCAACGAGCGCATCGAGGAGATGCCGAGTGACGGACGCAACTACATGGTTCTCTTTGGGCTTAGCCCCGGCACCAACAACCAGAGCAATCCCCAATATCCGCGGCAGGAGGACAACGTCAGCAGTAACTTGCACCTTACTGGCGTTCCCCAGGCCACCGTGCAGGAGAACCTTGATGGCGGCACCAACGATACCGCGAACGGCTGGGCGGCTTCCAACGTGCCGCTCGATACGATCGCCGAGTTCAAGGTGGTGCTGAATCCATACGATGCGTCTTACGGGCGCGCAGGTGGCGGCGCGGTGGATGTCGCCCTAAAGTCCGGGAGCAACAAGCTTCACGGTACCCTTTATGAGTTTGCGCGCCGCCCCTGGCTGGATGCGCAAAGTTATGCCTATGATTACATCAAGACCCAGCCGGGACAAACTGCACCTT
>CAXTWP010000112.1:0-8769 GCA_964247945.1 uncultured Acidobacteriaceae bacterium
CTTCACCGTGCCGCACAGCGTCTCCCTCTGGGGCCGCCTCTTCGACGAGGGCACCGTCGGACGCGCCGGGCTGGCCTTCGAACGCGCCTTCAACGTCGCCGCCGCGAACCCGCCTCACTTCAGCTAGACTGACCCTGCTCCGCAACCCCACAGATTCTCGAGCGAACACCATGCCGATGCCGACCTCCACCACCATTTCTCTGATCGCTCTGCTGGTCTCGTCCGGCACCACCTTCGTCACCTACATCAGGACCTACAAACAAGACATCCAGGACAATCGTCGGGAGCTGCGCACCCTGCTCGAACGCCTGATCGCCATCCCGCGAGAAAAGATTGAATTTAATCAGAAGCACGCCGGGGATCGCGAAGCGCTCTTCGCCTATGACCAGATTTGCAACCAGGAGAACACGCTGCTCTCCCGCCAGGCCGCCGAAGTCGCCCGCCGCCTGAAGTCCAAGTACGTCTCCGCAACCGAATACCTCTCGATCGGGTTCGCCCTGCAGCGCGCCTACAACCTGCAAGGAGCCAAGGAGTTCCTTGAGCTTGCCTCGAAGAGCGCGACCGACTTCAACGACAAGATCGCCGCGATACGCACGCTGGCGTATATCTATTTTCTGTTGGGCAAGCCCGAGGATGGCCGCGCGAAGTACCGCGAAGCCGTCCAGATCTTCAGCGAGTACCAAGGCTACGACCAGTACACGCAGTTCACCACCAACATTCAGACAGAGCTGAACTGGTCCAACGCCGAGGCCAGCATCAACTACAAGCCGGCGGCGATCGAACATCTCGAACGCGCCGAAGAACTCGTCAATGTACTTCCTCCGGGTTTTGACAACGATGGTTGGCGAATGCAGGTCGCACAGGCCCGGCAACAGTTCAATCGGATGCAAACCAAGGGATCTAAAGCGCCGGCATCAAACAATCCGCTCGAGGCGCGCTCTTCTGTACCGGAAGCTGCCGTTGCTCAATAGCCTCGTTCCATGCGGTCGTCTGCTGGTCGTTCAATCAGCACGTCACCGGTTGGCGGGGTACACAAACCAGCTACTGAATTTGAACCAGTCCCGACTCGCTGCTCGCGTTCGGACTAATCGTCGTCTTCTGTGGCGCACGCCAGTGGTCGATGTAGCTGACCTGGTGGACGCAGCTAATCGTGCAGTTCGGCGAGCACGACTTCTCTGTCAGGAACTCGCGCTTCACGTCGGCGGTCCGGTAGCCCGAGAGCGGCACGCCAGGATACCCGCGCTGCTGCGAACAGTAGTGCACCAGCCCGAACTCGCAGATGTAGAGGTAGCGTCCGCCCGCCCGGCAGCGCCAATCGTTCGGCTGGCCGTTGGCGATCGCCTCCTGAAAATGATTGAAGCGTGAGTAGCTGCGCCGCGTCAGCTTTCGCACCTTGTCCCAAACAGCCCACTCTTCCACGCCCAGCGGCTTCAACTGCCCCGACCCATCGTGGATGATCCCGATGGTCGAACTGAATCCCAGCGACAGCGCCCGTTCACTCACCGTCGCCGCGTCACTCGGGTCGGCGATGCCGCCGCCGACGACCGAGTTGATGTTGACATGGAACTCTGCGTGTTCCGCCAGCATCCGCAGCTTGGCGTCTAAAACTTTGAGGCTCTTCTTCGACACCGCGTCCGGCATCACGTTGTCGATCGAGATCTGCATGTGGTCGAGACCGGCGCGGTTCAGCCGCTCGATCCGATCCGGCATCAGCAGATAGCCGTTCGTAATCATCCCGGCGATCGCACCCGTCTTGCGGATGCGCCCGATGATTCGGTCCAGCTCGGGATGGAGCAGCGGCTCGCCGCCGGAGATGGTGACGACGCTGGTGCCAAGTCGGCCGAGATCGTCGATTCGGCGCAGCATCTCATCCACCGGCACCGGGTCCGAGACATCGTCGAACTCATTGCAGTAAGTGCAGGCGAGATTGCAGCGGCGCATCGGCACAATGTGCGCCATATACGGGTGGCCCGTCGAGGCCAGCGCCGAGCCGATCGAACCTAGCTCCCGCAGCTTCCGCGTAACCTTCGTCCATCGACGCTTCAGAGAGACCGGCCTGACCGGAGAAAGAGGAGGGGGGACAAATGTCTTTACGAGAGCCATGTTCTCCGCTTATTGAATCACAGCCATGCCGGGATTCATAGCGAGGCCGCGCCTACTCAATCCGCCCGGGCACGAGCAGCATTCCAACCGTATTCGCGGGAGGCACAAGGCTCGACCGCTTCTTCGTGTCCGGCGTCATGGTCAGGATCTGCTCTTTCTTGTCACGCAGCACGACGACCGCAATTGGCCGGCCGCGGTTCTCATGCACGGTCTTCGCCCAGTCCGCGCTGGTCACCACCGGCAGCGAATTGATCCGAACGACGACATCACCCGCCCGTATCCCAGCCATCCCCGCCGGGCTATTCGGCTCCACCGCGCGCACCAGCAGACCGCTCTGCGCACCGAAGTAATCCGCCAATTGCGGCCCCATCAGTTCCAGCAAGGCACCCGTATAGGACGCGCTCAGGATGGTCCCGTCCAGCATACCGCTCCGCGGAAGGTCCGCCGTGGTGAGCGTCTTGCCGCCGAAGAACCCTCGCCCCACCGGCCCGGAAGCACCCGAAGGCTCCGGCACGGTCATGTGCCGCTCCCAGGCCTCTTGTCCCACCGTATCGCGGTTGGCTAGCTGGATCGTAACGGTCTGCGGCTGGCCATCGCGGGTAACGACAAAGGTCACCCAGTTGCCCGGGGCAATCTCGCGCAGCGTCCGGCGCAGCGACTCCTCGCCCTCAATCGGCTGACCATTAATCTGCACCAATACGTCGTGCTCCCTGATGCCCGCCTTGCACGCCGGTCCGTCATGGTCGACCAGGATAACCTCTTCACCCTTCGCTTCCTTTAACCTCAGCGTAGAAAGTTGCTCCTCGCCCACATCGCGGAAGTTAATACCAACATAGCTTTGTGCGCCCCGAGAAGCGCGATCCCCATTCTTAGCGCGAAAGGAAGACCACGCACCCGCAGGCGACGACAGAGCGATTGCAAGCAGACAAAGAATCATTCCCTGCAGTGTCGCCGCCTTCATCTTCGTCATGCCATAGCGCATCGCCAATATCCGCATTACCCCGTCACCAGAAGAACGAAACACTATTGGATCTCCGCCGCTCCCTGCAGCGCATGATACGACACCGTGCGGATATACGGGTTCTCATCCTGGGTCGAGACCGTCCGCAGCACCTGTCGCACGCTCGCGTCGGATCGCACCGGCGTCAGCAGATCGATCGCCGCCGTCCGCACCTCGGCGCTTTTGTCGTGCAGCAGCGCCTCAAGCACCGCGTCGCGCACACGCTGATCCTGACCGATATAGCGTTGTAGCCCTTCCAGCGCCTTCATCCGCACCCCGGCGTCCTTGTCGTAGCGCAGCGACACCAGCAGCGCTCCGCGAATGCCTTTGCCGTCTTTCTCCTCCGCGCAGGAATGACCCACCTTGCATTCATTCGCAATCAGGTTTACTGATCGCTGTCGAAGCGCCGGGTCCGCGTCCATCCGCATCCCCGCCATCAAAATCTGCCGAATCTCTGGGCTATCAAGCGATCCCTGCATCGTCTGCGGCGTCACCCAGTTGTATTTCACCTCCACAATCTCGGGATTGGGTGTCGGTGAAATCCCTGTAACGCTAGTCACCGCGCCTTGCAGCGGGTTCGCCGTGGTGGTCGTCACCGGCAACTTCGGCTCGTGCGCGGCCTGATAACGGAAGGTTAAGTTCCCCGCCAGAAAACCTACGCCCAGCAGCAGCGTCATCAATGCGGGCGCGCTCTGCGCATGACTCACCCAGCTGTAAAGGTTGGAGCGCAGCCGCGTAAGAAAGCCATGCGGCGGAATCTGATCCAGCGCCTCGTCCAACTGCATCCGGCTCTGCGCCAGCAGGTTCGGCGAAGGCTCGATCACCGGATGCAGCGCCAAATATTGATCCAGCGCCCGCAGCGCGTTCAACTCCCGGCGGCACTCCTCGCAGCTTGTCAGGTGCCGGTCAAGCGAGCCGTCAAACTCGTCCGGCAACTCGCTATACACCGCCAGAACAATCCTTTGTCGTGCCATCTCACACTTCATCTGCCTTACCTCGCCTCGCCCAAGACTTCATCTTTCAGCCGTCGGGTCTACGCCCGGTACAGCCTCTGCCGCATCGGCTAGCTTGCGCGCGCCGTCTTCAACTGTTCGCGCAACTTGCGCGTCGCTCGAAACAGCGTGTTCTTCGCCGTCTCTTCCGTCGTGCTCAACATCTCGCCGATGGTTCGGAGCTTCAGCCCCTGATAGTGCTTCAATTCAAAGACCGTGCGCTCCCTGGGCGTCAGCTTGTCAAGGGCCGCCGCGATTTGCTCCGCCATCAATTTCCGGTCGAGCTCCCTTCCCGGGTTCGCCATCGCCCGGTCATCCGACAAGTTCGCCATCAGGTCCATCTCGTCACCGCTCGCGTCCAGCACCGTCGCCGGATCTTCCCGGCGACTCTTCCTTCGCCGCAAATGATCGAGACACAGGTTGGTCACGATCCGGTACAGCCAGGTGTAGAACGAGCACTCGAACCGGAAGTTCCCCAGGTGGCGATAAGCCTTGATAAAGGCGTCCTGGTGAACATCCTGCGCGTCCTGCTCGTTGCCGAGCATATGCAGCGCCAGCCGCAGCACGGACTGATCGTATCGCCTGACCAGCGCGTCGAACGCCGTCCGCTCCCCACGCTGCGCCTCGCGGATCAGATCGTCGTCCTCGACACGCTGTTGCGCACGCGCCTCTAGCTGCGCAGCGGTCAGCTTGCCGCGTGCCCCGGGTTGCGCCACCGCCTTGGCCATCGCTGGCGATTCTACCGCACCCAACGCGACGCCCAACCTCGGCCGCGCTACCATAACCTCGCGGCGAACCCCGACAGCTTTACCCAGACTGGTGCCCAGTCCCGTTTCCAATGCTTCTGCATTCATGCCAGTCTGACTCCGGAGTCAGGATTGTCTACACCTCTATAGACCAGGTGCTTCTAATAAAGGTAAGCGCGGCAGCGCAGCCATCTCCGGTAAACTCACAGGGATGCCCCCACGTTCCTCCAACCCCAGCCTCTTTGCCGCAGATCCTCCGCCCATAGCCGGCTCCGGCTGGCTCCACGCCCACTGCGACGGCGGCGCGCGCGGCAACCCCGGTCCGGCCGGCTACGGCGCGCTGCTCCAGGACGATTCCGGCGCGACCGTCGCCGAACTCTCCGAGTACCTCGGCCATCGCACGAACAACTTCGCTGAGTACAGCGGCCTTCTCGGCTGCCTTCAATACGCCCTCGACCACGGCCATCGTCGCATGAAAGTCGTCTCCGACTCGGACTTGATGGTCAAGCAGATTCAAGGCAAGTACCAGGTCAAGAGCCCCGACCTGAAGCCCCTGTATGAAGAGTCCCGGCGCCGGATCGCCCAACTCGACGCCTTCGAGATCAGCCATGCCTTGCGCCATAAGAATAAAGAAGCCGATCGGCTCGCGAACGAGGCCATGGACCGCGGCAAAAACTCCGGCAGCCAGTCCGCGGGACCCAGCGTCGTTCCGATGAAGCGTGAACGCTCGCCCATCCCCATCTCCACCGGCGAGCGTCCCGCGTCCAAGCTCCCATTGCCAACCACCGACGCCATGCTGCGTGGCTTCACCCTCTATGTAGTTGTCCACATAGTCGGCAGCGCCACGCTTCCCGATGGTATCTTCGTCAAGATCATCCGTGAGTAGTCACAGGCCTTCGTTGAGTTTCGGTCAAGAATCGAATCTTCCGTTCACTTCCCCGCGTCTAAGGGGAGATGCTGAACGCCAAGTACACCTCAGTTCTCTACTCCGCCAGCTTGCTTTGCACGGCGTTCCTTTCTTTGGGCGCATCCGCCCAAATCAGCAGCACGACAGAGACTTCTCAGCTTCTCGCTCTTTCCTCGTCGGACTCCGCCTCGTCCTCAAGCGTCCATGCCGAGCTACCCGATGCGCCGCAAGCGCAGACCCAGACCCCCGAACAGGCCGCCACCACGCCCGCGCATCAGGACGGCCAGACCAAGCGCATCCTCGGCATTATCCCGAACTTCCGCGCCGTAAGCGCCGACACCAAGCTTCCGCCGCAATCGTTCAAGGAGAAGTTCACCACGGCTACCCAGGACTCGTTCGATTACTCCGCCATCTTCCTGCCGGCAGAGTTAGCCGGGTACAACCTCGGACGGAACAACACGCCGGAGTTCGGCAGCGGCGGCGTGGCGTACGGCCGGTACTTCTGGCATTCTCTCGTGGACCAGACCAGCGAGAACTATTGGGTCGAGTTCATCGGCCCCGTCATCTTCCATCAGGACAGCCGCTACTACACTCTCGGCAAAGGTGGCTTTATCAAACGTACAACGTACTCGCTGACGCGCGCCGTCATCACCCGCAACGACGCCGGTAAAGAGGTCTTCAACGCTTCAGAGGTGATTGGGGCCGGAGCTGCAGCCGGGGTTTCCAGTCTTTACTACCCCTCACGGGAGCGTAGCTTTGGCAATACCGCAGGACAGTGGGGACAGAGCATCGGGATCGACGCGGCGACGTTTATGTTTAAAGAGTTCTGGCCCGACATCAACCATCACTTCTTCCACAACACAAATTGATCGTGTCGTGAGCGGAGCAGCCTACTTCGCCAACTCCGCTTTCAGCAGGTCGCTCACCATCTTTCCCTCGGCGCGCAGACCGCTTGCCAGGATTCGCTGTTGCACTACCCGCATCGCCGGGCCAAGGTCCTTCGGACCCGGTTTGGTCCCACCTTCAGCCAGATGCGCGATTGCCCCCCGCACGATCGCCAGGACTTCCTCCTCGCCCGCAGCCTGCGGCAGGAAACCTTCGATCATGGCGATCTCTTCCGCCTCTTTCGCAGCTAATTCAGGCCGGCCGCCTCTCGTAAACGACTCCACTGACTCACGCCGCTGCTTGATCAGTGTCGTCAAGATTTGACTCTCTTCAGCGTCCGTCAACGGCTGACGCTTGTCGATCTCCTTGTTTTTCAGCGCCGACTTCACCATGCGCAGCGTTGTCAGCCTATGCTCCTCCCGTGCTCTCATCGCGACCACGATCTCCGATTGGACCTTCTCACTAATTCCCATTCTGACTCCTTTTGTTGTGAAGGCTTGTTTTGTGCGCAAGGTCACAGAAAATCTTTTGAGGCATGTTCTAAAGTCGACATCCAACGGCGTAGATACTTCGTCATCTGTGACGTAGGTTTAGAAGCCGTTGCACTACCAAGGAGAGGTACATTGTGGAAAAGAAACTGATCGACCTCGTTGACAAGGCGCTGTCCCGGAGGAGCTTCCTTGCAGGCGCGGGCACCGCGGCAGCAGGAACCCTGATTGCCGGATGCAGCAGCAGCACCCCCGCCACCACCACACCGCCCGTTACCACAACACCCGCTCCAGCCGCGCTCAGCGATGTTGATTATCTCAACTTCGCCCTCAACCTGGAGTACGTCGAGGCTGAGTTCTATCTTCACGCCGCCACCGGCAGCGGACTCTCCGCGACCGACGCCGGCACGGGAGCGGGTTCGGTCACTGTTCCCGCCACCACCAAGGTGCCGAACACGAATGGCTTGCAGTCCGAGTTCCTTAACGAGCTCGCGCAAACGGAGCTGGATCACGTCCGCTTTCTGCGCAATGCTCTGGGCTCCACGGCGGTCCCTCGCCCGGCAATCGACCTTACCTTCTTCGGGCCGCTGGCTATGGTGGCCGGTATCACCACCGCCAACACCTTCACCCCGTTCGATAACTACTATGATTTCCTTATCGGCGGCTTCATCTTTGAGGATGTCGGGGTTACCGCCTATCACGGTGCCGCGCTTCTGCTCTCCAGTAAGACCAACTTGCTTGCGGGTGCCCAGATCCATGCGGTCGAGGCCTACCACGCGGCTTCCCTCCGTTCGCAGATCGTCTTGGCGGACTCCACTGGAGTGGCCACCGGCCTCATCGGCATCGCCAACAAGGTCATTACCCTGCGCGGTACTCTTGGCGGCGCAAACGCCGAGACCATGCTCAGTTCGACCAGTATTGTTGCCTGCGATCCAAACACCTCCATCGGCTTCAAGCGCAACACCGACCAGGTGCTGCACATCGCCTACGGTGCGGGCGGCGGAGCGGGCGTGACCAAGGGCGGCTTCTTCCCCGCGGGCCTCAACGGCAGGATCAGCGCAACCAACAGCTAAGGACGGAGACACATGGCAACCCTAGAGACACAGCAGTTAGATGAAATCATCGTCAGCAGCCGCCGCAAAATGCTGACACTGGGCGGCGCGGCACTGGCGGGCCTGGCCTTCTCCTCGATCGCTGAGGCGCAAACCACAAACCTTTCCGACAACGATTACCTCAACTTTGCCCTCAACCTCGAATACCTTGAGGCGCAGTTCTATACGCTCGCCACCGCCGGCATGACCATCGACCAGATGGGTGTAGGCATTACCGGAACCGTCGGTACGCAAGGAGGCGTTACAACTCAAGGCAACAACAACTACGCGAGCTGCAAGGTCAACTTCTCCAACTCGATCATCGCGGCCTACGCGACCGAGACAGCCAAGGAGGAGCGCAACCACGTGACATTCCTGCGTGGCGCGCTCGGTCCCTTGGCGGTCGCGCAACCCGCGCTCGACCTATACAACAGCTTTATCGGATTAGGAAACCTGCTTGCTACGCCCGTACCCAACTTCAACCCCTTCATGGACGACGTGCACTTCCTTCTGGGCGCGTACATCTTTGAAGATGTTGGCGTTACGGCCTACACAGG
>CAXTWP010000113.1:0-3470 GCA_964247945.1 uncultured Acidobacteriaceae bacterium
GCCCATGGTGGAGCGGTACGGCTCCTGGGTGCTGCTAAGCCGGCACGATCTCGACCGTGTCGACCAGTTCTTCGTGCGCTTCGGGTCGCTCGCGGTGCTAATTGGGCGGATGCTGCCCATCGTGCGGACGTTTATCGCGTTTCCGGCGGGCGTGGCGAAGATGAACCTGACGCGCTTCCATCTCTACACGTTCATCGGATCATGGCCGTGGTGCTACGCGCTGGCGTATGTCGGGATGAAGCTGGGGGCCAGTTGGAATACGAACCCGGCGTTTCAGTCGGTGTTTCACCGGTTTCACCTGGGGGTGGAGGCGGTGCTGCTGGTGGGGATCGTGTGGTTTGTAACGTCGCACTGGAAGAATCGGATACGCACGGATAGCGCGGCGGCTTAGGCTGGTTTGCGCACGGGGTTGATGGTGGGCGATACTGACCTGTCCGCACCATCACGGAACTTTGCATCGATAGAAGGGCACCACACGAACATGTCAACACCGGAAGCCGCCGCCACGGGCGCGGCCAGCATCAAGCCTGCAACAGGAAAACTTGGCGTCATGATCCCCGGAATGGGAGCCGTCGCCACAACATTGATCGCCGGGGTCGAGGCGATACGGCGCGGGATGGCCAAGCCGATCGGGTCGGTCTCGCAGATGGGGACGATCCGGCTGGGCAAGCGGACGGATAAGAACTCGCCGCTCATTAAGGACTTCGTGCCGCTGGCGACGCTGGACGACCTGGTGTTTACCGGGTGGGACATCTTCGGCGGCAATCTGTACGACGCGGCGAAGACGGCGCAGGTGCTGGACCGGGACCAGTTGGAGACGATCCGGCCGTATCTGGAGTCGATCGAGCCGATGCCTGCCGCGTTCGACCAGCACTACGTGAAGCGGCTGACCGGGCAGAAGGTGAAGACGGGCAAGAATAAGTGTGACCTTGCCAACCAGATCCGCAACGACATTACAGAGTTCAAGAGCAAGACCGACCGGCAGGTGATGATCTGGATTGGGTCGACGGAGATCTTTCTGGAGCAGACGGCGGTGCACCAGACGATCGAGGCCTTCGAGAAGGGGCTGGTGGATGACGATCCGGGGATCTCGCCGTCGATGCTGTATGCGTGGGCGGCGTTGAAGGAGGGCATACCCTTCATCAACGGCGCACCGAACCTGACGGTGGACATTCCGGCACTGCGGGAGCTCTCGAAGAAGAGGAACGCGCCGATCTGCGGCAAGGATTTCAAGACCGGGCAGACCTTCATCAAGACGGTGCTCGCGCCGGCCTTCAAGACGCGGATGCTCGGGGTAAGCGGATGGTACTCGACGAACATCCTGGGTAACCGCGACGGCGAGGTGCTTGACGATCCCGAGTCGTTCAAGACCAAGGAAGAGTCGAAGCTCGGGGTGCTTGAATACATCTTCCAGCCGGAGCTGCACCCGGACCTCTATAAGGATATTTTTCACAAAGTAAGGATTAACTATTACCCGCCACGCGGTGATAATAAAGAGGGTTGGGATAACATCGATATCTTCGGATGGCTCGGCTATCCGATGCAGTTGAAGGTCGATTTCCTGTGCCGGGATTCGATTTTGGCGGCTCCGCTGGCGCTCGACCTGATCCTATTTATGGACCTCGCGGCGCGCACGCCGGCGTTGCAGGGGCTGGGGATTCAGGAGTGGCTGAGCTTCTACTTCAAAGCGCCCGACTTTGCGCCCGGCCTCTACCCGGAGCACGACCTCTTCATCCAGTCGATGAAGCTGAAGAACACGCTACGGCACGTGATGGGCGAGGAACTGATTACGCATCTTGGGCTGGACTACTACACGCACGATGAGTAACGAGGCACGATGAGCAGTATCGCAACCAAGCAGGGTGATAGTGGCCAGACGGGTCTGGTGGGCGGAGTACGCCTGTCGAAGGCGGACCTGCGGGTGGAGGCTTACGGCACGGTGGACGAGCTGAACACGTTCCTGGGCTTTGCGCGCAGCCTCTGTACGAGCGCCGAGATCGCGGCGCGTACGGAGTCGATCCAGCGGACGCTCTTTCTCGTCGGCGCGGCGCTGGCCACACCGGGAGCCGACAAGCAGCCGCCCAATCTTCCGCAAGGAGAGGTGTACCGGCTGACGGCATGGGTGGAGGAGATCGAGGCGACGGACGGGATATTGGCCGACTGGTCGATCCCCGGCGCGCACCGCGAATCGGCGGCTTACGAGATGGCGCGGACGGTCTGCCGGCGGGCGGAGCGGGCGGCGGTTCGGTTCGTGGAGCACGGGGAAGCGATCGAACCGACGGTCATCCCGTACCTCAACCGGCTCTCCGATCTGCTGTGGCTGTTTGGAAGGCTGATCGAGGTGAACGCGGGAGTGGACGCCCGTCTGCGGGACGAGACCACGGCAGGACCGAAGTGGTCGCGGGCTTGGTGAAGCAGATTCCCTTCGGGAATGACAAACAAAGAGCAAGAGCTTACGGTTCGGCGATGGCGGTGAGGCGCGCCCAGAGAGCTTTGGTGCCAGCGTCGGTTTTGGCGGAGATGGGAAGGACTTCTTCAACCTCGTGGGCGCGTTTGAGGGCGGCGAGTGACTTGGCGAGGACGTTGTTGGAGAGCCGGTCCGCCTTGGTGCCGACGACCAGATAAGGGCGCTGGGTCTGCTGGAAGTAGTGGATGAGCTGGGCGTCTGAGGGCTGGGGCGGGATGTTGGTGTCGACGAGACATACGCCAAGGGCTAGTGTGTTGCGTTCGGCGAGATACGGCTCGATGAACTTGGGCCACTCCGCCGAGATGGATTTGGAGATTTTGGCGTAGCCGTAACCGGGCAGGTCGGCGAAGATGAGCTTTGGTTTCTGGCGCATCTTTTCGCCCGCGCCTTCATGCAATGCGAAGAAGTTGATGGCGCGGGTGCGGCCGGGCGTGGAGGAGACGTGCGCCTCCTTCGAGCCGAGCAGGGCGTTGATGAGCGAAGACTTGCCCACATTGGAGCGGCCGAGGAAGGCGATCTCAGGTGCGCCAAAGGTCTTTGCTTCAGTAGGGAAGTGGGCAATATCGGTCGCGGAGAGGAGAAAGACCGGTGTGAGGCGCATGGTTGATGATAGCCCTGGCGCACATATGAACGGCTGGCAAAAGCCTTTTCAGACGATCGCCAGCCGCTTTGTTGTGCAACGTACTTAGCGCAGCGTCACTGGAGCAGTGAGGCGGAAGGTGAGCTGTGTCTCGGACGGGATGATGACATCGCGGCTGCCTGTGTAGGCAGCACCGGCTGTTCCCGCGCCCGCGCCGGCCAGGCCTCCGATGAGCGCGCCTTTACCGCCGCCCGCTAGGCCGCCGATCAGGGCACCGACCCCTGTCCCGCCGCCGATGATGCCGCCTGTCCGCTTGCCATTGCCCTTGGCTTCAGCCTCGTACTCCGTGGTGCTGACGCGAACTCCGCCGATTGAGGTGAGTTCGATGCCAAGGTCCCCTGCTCCCTTGAATCGGCCTTTGCG
>CAXTWP010000113.1:3480-6365 GCA_964247945.1 uncultured Acidobacteriaceae bacterium
CCACAGTGCCGGTGACACGGGTACCGCGCTCGAAAAAATGTGCGCCGTTCACTTGTACTGGCGCAGCCAGGGTGCCGCTGAAGGAGTCGCCCACATCATTTTTGCTTGCGCTGAGGGTCTCATTGGTTGCAATCCGAACGGCGGTGTCGGTGGGGATCACGCGCTGCGCGGGGGCGGGCGGTTCCCGCTCGATGGGCGCAGCCTGCTGTGCAGGCGGCTGGCCAGCTTGCTCGCTCGTTGCGGGACGGGTTTCGCGCTGCGCGCGGGAGGAGCCGGCCGGATAGGTGACGGAGCCGTCAGGATTAGTGATGGAGCCATCTGCGTTCTGGCGAGGCTGCGGTGCCGCGGCTGCTGCCTGCGTAGGCGCTGTGCCGGGCGGATAGGTGATGGAACCGTCTGCGTTGGTAATGGAGCCGTCCGAGTTGCGGACGCCAGCGGCGGGCGCGGCGGAGTGCTTGCATCCGCCTAGAACGAGGGCGGTGCCGAGAAAAAGCGATGCAACAAGCTTGGTGCTCCACGCAGAATCTTGTGTCATAAGTGTCGTCCTCCGTTGATGCCTGCTTAAGTGGATGGTCTCGACCGGCGGCCTGTTGTCCGACAAGCAGCTTATTGCGCGGCGAGGCTGAAGACCTTCTCCATCAGCAGCCACTTTTCGCCGGGCCGGGCCTGGGGCAAGTCCTGTTGAAAGGTGTGCATCAGCTTCTCCCACTGCTGGACCGTGGGATTGGCGGTGTCCATCGCGGCTTTGCGCTCAAAGGTGAAGTCGTCGTCGACCTCCATAATCATGAACATGCGCGTTTCGAGGAGATAGATCTCCATGTCCAGGACGCCGGCGGCGAAGAGGCTGTCGCGGACGGCGGGCCAGATCTTCTCGTGGTAGCGGGTGTATTCGGCGATGGCGGCGGGGTCGTCGCGGAGGTCGAGGGTGAGGCAGTGACGGGGCATGGCTGGCTTCTCCTTCTGCTTGCGTAGGCTACCATCGTTGTCTATGCGTGATGAACTTGAGACCCGCATGGCGGCCATGACGGATGAAGAAGTGATGCAGAAGGGGAGAGAGTACGACTCGCTGACGGACGAGGCGCAGGCGCTGGTGCGGGCGGAGTTCAGACGGCGGGGGATGGAGCCTCCGCTGATGGAAGAGAGCGTGGATGAGGCGACGGCGCACGGGGTCAGCACCATCCGCCAGTATCGCGACCAGGCGGAGGCGCTGATGGCGCGCAGTGTGCTTGAGTCGGCGGGCATTGCCTGTTTTCTGCGGGACGAGAACACGATCCGCATGGAATGGTTGTGGTCGAACCTAATGGGCGGCATCCGGCTACAGGTGGCGGATGCGGATGTCCAGGAGGCGGAGGCGATCCTGTCGCAGCCGATCCCGGAGAGCATCGCGGTGGCGGAGAGGCTGACTACGAGCAGCCGCAGTGTCCGCGCTGCGGCTCGTTTGATGTGGGCGGGGCTGACCTGGACAAGAAGGTGAAGGCGGCATCGATTTTGATCCTGGGCTTCCCGCTGCCCAGCCCGGTGGAGGACGACTCGTTCCGCTGCCATGCGTGCGGCTGTCGCTGGGTGGATGATGCGCCGGAGGTCTCCGCGTCATTCTAAGAGGGATGCAGACGCTGGTCGATTTCCTGGCAAAGCCCGCGGTGTACCTGCCGTTGCTGATCTCGCTGTTTGCGGGCGTGATCTCCTGGCGCGCGTTGCGCACGACGCAGCGGCTGAACCGGGCGAAGTTCCTATACGACCTACACCAGGACTTCTTCGTGAAGCCGTCCTATTGGGCGATGCGCGATGCTTTGGACGCCGAGGCGGATAACGCGGTCTTGACCGAGGCGATTGCGCGCGAGAGCAATGAACTGGCGCAATTTCTCAACTTCTTTGAGCTGGTTGCTTACTTTGAAGTAACTGGACAACTTAAACCGGAAGACGTGGATGCGTTACTTGGGTACTATTTAGGGTGCTTTCGCCATCATTTCGCCTTGTGCGCCTATATAAGAAAAGAGGGCAATAGCTTTGGCAACTTGAATAAGCTATTGGACCGACGCGATAGGGAGCGCCGCTGATGCCGAATTATCTGTTCGTCTACGGTACGCTACAGCCGGAGAAGGCACCCGCCGAGATTCGCAAAGATGTTAAAAAGATGGAGTTGCTAGGCAAGGGCACAGTGTGGGGCAAGCTGGTGGACCTGGGTGCCTATCCTGGAGCGATGCTGGGGAAGCAATACCGCAAGACGATTCCCGGGCTGGTGTTGTCGTTGCCGGACGATCCGAAGGTGCTGGCGCGGCTGGACCGATACGAAGAGTTTTTCCCCGATGCGCCGGAACAGAGTCTGTTTGTACGGCGGCAGGTGGAAGTAGAGCTTGAGGATCAAACGCTCACCTCGTGCTGGATCTATGAGTGGAACCGAGCGCGCGCGGCAAACTTTGCCCCTGGACTCATGCCAGAGACTGTACAAGCAGCGGTCTAGCTCTATTTTTCCTAACTCTTTTCAGTTCTGAGCTACACTAGGCACGATTGCGCGGTTGCTTTAGCCGCGCTCCAATCTTGCACGAGACGCCATGGGACTGCGGAGCACCATATACCCAATGCGCTATGCTCGCCGGCTGCTTTGCTGCGCTGTCGGCGCATTGCGGGCTTTTCTCTTATGCCTGCCTGCGGTCATGGCGGGCGCGCAATCGATCTCGGCGCTTTCCTCACCGGTTCTGCTGCCTACCTATCTGGCGTTCGACGCGCAGGGTAACCTGTATCTCGCAGAGACCAATCGTCACGCGATCCGCAAGGTGGACACGACCGGCGTGATCACAACCATCGCGGGGGACGGCACGCAGGGTTTCTCCGGCGACGGCGGTCCGGCGACCCTCGCGCAACTGGATTCGCCTACCGGTATTGCG
>CAXTWP010000113.1:6375-8460 GCA_964247945.1 uncultured Acidobacteriaceae bacterium
ACGGCGGCCCGGGGACGCAGGCGAGCCTCGACCTGCCATCGGCGTTGGCGGTCGATGCGACCGGCAATCTCCTGATCGCGGATACCAACAATCACCGCATCCGCAAGGTGGCGGCGGGGTCGGGCACGATCGCGACGGTCGCCGGAAGCGGGCCGCAAGGCTTCGCCGGGGATGGCGGACTTGCGACCGCGGCGGCGCTCGACACGCCGGGCGGTTTGGCGGTCGATGCGGGCGGCAACCTCTATCTTGCCGACACGCGCAATCATCGGGTGCGGGTGGTGAGCGCGGCCACGGGCATCATCTCCACCTTTGCAGGAACAGGAACAGCCGGCTTCTCGGGTGATGGCGCGGCGGCTGGAAGCGCCGCGCTGGCGCTTCCCCGTGGGATCTCGGTCGACGCGGTGGGGAACGTGTCGATCGCCGACACCAACAATCAGCGCATCCGGCGGATCTCTCAGGCTGGGGTGATGACAACCGTCGCAGGCGATGGAACGCAGGCGTTTGCGGGCGACGGCGCACCCGCCGTCGCGGCCAGCCTTGATACGCCCGGCAGCGTGGCGCTCTCGCCTGCCAGTCTGGTGACCGTCGCAGACACGGGCAACCAGCGTGTGCGCCAGGTCGAGGGGAGTGGAGTGATCGAGACTATTGCCGGGCTGGGCGCGATTGCCCCTGATGCCTTATCGTTGACCGGCCCCGCGACGGTTGTTTACGGAACGGGGTTGCTGACGATCGGTCTTGCCTCCAGCTCTTCGGCCACTGGAAACGTCACGATCTTCAACGGAACTGGCGCCGGTGCGATTGTTCTTGCTTCCGTGCCGCTGGTTTCGGGCGCGGCTGCGTTCAGCACGGCTAGCCTCAACGTGGGAACCTACTCTCTTTACGCCAGCTATCCGGGCGACCTGACCCACGCCGCCGCCCAGAGCGCCAACACTGCGCTGACAGTCACACCGGCTTCGATCACGGCGACGATCAGCCCGGCCAGCATCCTCTACGGCCAAAGTGTACCAGCCTTGAACGGCGCACTCAGCGGCGTCTTGCCTCAGGATGCGGGGAAGGTAACGCTCGTTCTTGCGACAACGGCCGCGGCTTTGTCCCCGGCGGGGAGCTATCCCATCAGTGTCGCGCTTACGGGCACCGCGTCGGGGAACTATGCGCTCCCGACCGTCGCGGGAGCTGCGGTGACGATTGCCAAAGCGCCTTCCACGGCGACGCTGGCCGCCGTCGCACAGAGTGTAAGCGTCGGTCAGCCGCTGGGACTTACCGTGCACGTTGCCGCGACCACCAGCGGGACGCCGACCGGAAGCATCGCGGTGCTGGATGGCGGAGCGAACCTGGTGACGCTTCCGCTATCGGCGACGGGCGACGCGAGTTATACGAGCAGCACCCTTGTAGCGGGGACGCACATGTTGACGGCAGTCTACCCGGGAGATGGAAACTTTATCGCCAGCACGACGGCGGCTCAGACGATCACCGTCACGAACGCTATTCCAACCGACTTCACTCTCGCCGTGACCGGCACCAACAGCCAGACCGTCACTGCCGGAGCCGCGGCCGTCTTCCCGTTTACCGTGCAGATGCAGGGAGGGGCCTTATCCAGCCCCATCACGCTCGCCACCTCCGCTTTACCTGTGGGATTGACGGCCAGCTTTACCCCGAACTACCTGCCGCCCGGTGGGGCGGTTACCTCGTTCACGCTTACGTTACAGACGCCGAAGGCCGTCGCGACGGCTTCGCTTTTGCCCAAAGCGGCATTCGGCTTGTGCTTGCTTTTGCTGCCCTGGCTGGGGTTCAGGCCCTCTGCAAAACGGCTTCTTGTGTGGGGCGTTGGTCTCGGGATGCTGTTTACGACCACCGGCTGTGGAGCGCGCGTCTTTGCCGTGGCGGCCGCCGCATCGACGGGCACAAGCTATCCGATTACGGTATCCGCGACCGCGACCGGCCCTTCAGGCGCGCCCCTGGTTCACACGGTCGCCATCACGTTGATTGTGCAGTAGACCGATTGCATCAAGCTGCGTCAGCGGACCGCGTTCTGTTGGTGCTCATTAGAAATGACAGGGTGGCTAGCCCATTAGAAATGTCAGTATA
>CAXTWP010000114.1:0-8199 GCA_964247945.1 uncultured Acidobacteriaceae bacterium
CCGCCCAACGCTTGAAGACTCAGGAGCCTTGGAGTTCGTGAACGCCCGACACCCCGTCGTGGAACGCCGTCTGGAAGAGTCCGGCGGAGGCCGCTTCGTCCCCAACTCGCTCCATCTCAACTCGGACGAAGGTCCGTCCATCCTCCTTATCACCGGCCCCAACATGGGCGGCAAGAGCACGTATCTCCGGCAAGCCGCGCTGCTCGTCGTCCTGGCCCAGTGCGGCAGCTTCGTGCCCGCCGAGCGCATGACGCTGGGTCTGGTAGACCGCATCTACACCCGGATCGGCGCGTCGGACAATCTCGCCCGCGGCCGCTCCACCTTCATGGTCGAGATGACCGAGACCGCCGCGATCCTGAACACGGCGACCGGCAGGTCTCTTGTATTACTGGACGAGATGGGCCGCGGTACCGCCACCTACGACGGCCTCTCGCTCGCCTGGGCCACG
Organism: uncultured Acidobacteriaceae bacterium; assembly: GCA_964247945.1. Lineage (GTDB taxonomy): Bacteria > Acidobacteriota > Terriglobia > Terriglobales > Acidobacteriaceae > Edaphobacter. The sequence continues at coordinate 449 of CAXTWP010000114.1, forward strand.
GTCGAGCACCTCCACGACCGCATCGGCGCGCGCACCCTCTTCGCCACCCACTACCACGAGCTCACCCTGCTCGCCGAGCGGCTCCTTCGCCTGAGGAACCTAAGGGTAACGGTGAAGGAGACCGCAACCGGCATCGTCTTCCTCCACACGGTCGAGGCGGGCGCGGCCTCGAAGAGCTACGGCATCGAGGTCGCCCGGCTGGCCGGTCTCCCGCAAGCCGTCATCGCCCGCGCCCGCGAAGTCCTCAAGCTCCACGAGCGCGCCGAGACCCAGCAGGTCGCCTCCGCGCTCCACAACCCCGCGCCCAAGCTCCAGATGACCATGTTCACCCCGCTCTCCCAGCGCATCGTCGACCGGTTAGAGGCCACCGACATCGACAATCTGACGCCGAGGGGCGCGCTGAACCTGCTGGCGGAGTTACAAAAGGAGCTGAAAGCATGAACGGTGGTATTCGGATATGAAACGCATATTTGAGGATAGTTGGAGGCGGATCGAGCGAGCAGTAGTTCATGCGGAAGCTCTAAAAGCTGAGTGGGAAGTCTTGCTAAAGCCAAACGCTTTCGCCACTACAGATGCGGCTATCTACCGGGTCTCCGCTATCGCGGAGAATCTTGACCTTCCATCAAATGAAAATAGGGTGGAGTTTCCGATTTGCCTCACATCTGATGCGTTTGCGAAAAGCACCGTGAATAAGTTCCCGTTCCCCGCGGAGGTGAGAGACTGGCTTGAATCCCTGCAGCCTTATAGAGTGGAAAGCACAATAACCAATGGCTCTTTGAACACATACCTTAGAGTTCTGCATGATTGCGCCCGTAAGGACAGGCACCGTAGATTGCATTTTGTTGCTGCCATACCAACTGAGATTGAAGGGGAGTTTGAGATCACTAAACCAGGAGAGATCACGTCTACCCACAGCCCGCCTGTTAACCTCCTTGAAGGGGAATGTCAACTCTTAACCTTCGGCCTTGCTGGCTTCAATCCGGGAGATGGTAAGAGACTTCGCCTAAAGACCAAGATAAGAATAGAAATACTCGTCGAAGATGTACCAATTCCTTCTGGCAGTAACCTAGGCATTGAACTCGACATGGTTCTTCAAGCAACAAAGCAAGTTATTCAAATTTTTGAAGATGGGTACCAGTCGTCTGACCATGCAGCGTCAGCTAAATAAGCCTAAGTCCATGATCGTCGCCGGGGTCATGTCCGGCACCTCCGCCGACGGCGTGGACGTGGCGCTCTGCCGCATCCGCCTGGGCGCGGACGGCGGCCCGAAGCTCAAGCTGCTCGGCCATGCCGCCTTCCCCTACCCGGCGGCCGTCCGCAGAGCCGTGCTCGCGGCGATGGATGCGCCGGCGATCTCCTTAGCTGAAGTCTCCCGGCTGCACTGGCGGCTCGGCGCGCTCTACGCCGACTGCATCGCGAAGGCAGCCGAGCAGATCGGATTCAAGATAGCCAAGCTCGACCTTGCAGGCTGCCACGGCCAGACCATCTACCACCAGGCCACGCCCGCCAGGTACCTCGGCGCGCCCGTCCGCGCCACGTGGCAGCTAGGCGAGGCGAGCCTGATTGCCGAACGGCTCCGCGTCCCGGTCGTCTCGGACTTCCGCCCGGCGGACCTGACGGCGGGCGGCCAGGGCGCGCCGCTGGTCCCCATGCTCGACTACGCGCTGTTCCGCTCCGCCAAGGCGAACCGCGTGCTCCAGAACCTCGGCGGCATCGCCAACCTGACCGCCATCCCCGCCGGTTATGATCAGGCGGGCGACGCCGACTCCGTCCTCGCCTTCGACACCGGCCCGGCCAACATGATCGTCGACGCCTGCATGACGCGGCTCTACGGCAAGAAGATGGACCGCGACGGCCGGGTCGCCGCCCGGGGCCACGTCCTCCAGCCCGTCGTTGACACATTGCTGAGCGACCCCTACTTCGCCGCCGCGCCGCCGAAGTCCTGCGGGCGGGAGCAGTTCGGCGAAGACTACACCACGCGCTTCCTCTCGTTATGCCAAGCCGCAGGCGCTACCAACCCCGACATCGTGGCCACCGCCACCGCGCTGACCGCCGCCTCCATCCTCGACAGCTATCGCCGCTTCGTCTGGACGCACCTCGGCCGGCAGGCCCCTCTCTCCCCCACCGAGTTCCTCGTCGCGGGCGGAGGCGCAAAGAACCCTACCCTCATGCGAATGCTCGCGGACGGCCTTACCCCTCTCGGCGTCCGCGTGCGGGCCACCGACGAACTGGGCATCCCGGCGCAGGCGAAGGAGGCCGTCGCGTTCGCGCTGCTCGCGTGGCTTACCTGGCACCGTCTTCCCGGCAATCTCCCCTCCGCGACTGGCGCAAGCAGGCCCGTCATCCTCGGCAAGGTCACCTATGCGTAAGCTGTTCGCCGCCTGCCTGCTCCTCACCCTCACCGCCTGCCGCAGCCAGCGCGATGACCCGAACACGGTCGTGATGGTGATCGAGACCAGCCCCAACAACCTCGACTTGCGGCAGGGAACGGACGCGCAATCGGAGTACGTCGGCGGGCTGATCTTCGACGCACTGGTGAAGAAGGGTGCCCACTACATCCTGCAGCCATGGCTAGCCACAAGCTGGGAGCAGCCCAATCCGCTCACCTGGGTCTTTCATCTGCGCTCCGGGGTGCGCTTCCACGACGGCCGGGGGCTTACCTCCGCCGACGTGGCGTATACGGTGCGGAGTATGATCGACGGCAGCCTCATCACGGCCAAGGGCGGGGCCTTCGCTGCGATCGCAAGCGTTGAGACCCGGGACCCGCTTACCGTCATCGTCCACCTGAAACACTCCGACCCGGCGCTGCTGTTCAACATGAGCGATGGGCTGTTCGGCGTGGTCCCGGCCGGCTCAGGCAAGGACCTTGGGTTGCACCCGATAGGCTCCGGCCCGTTCCGCTTTCTAGCGGCGACGCAGGACAAGGAGGTGGTGGTTGAGCGCAATCCGGATTATTGGGCCGGGCCGCCGTACTTGAAGCGAGTACGCTTCGCGATCGTTCCGGACGCCATCACCACCGCACTGGAACTCCAGAAAGGCTCGGCAGACGTTGCATCCAACGTCATCACGCTCGACATGGTCCATGCGCTACGCGACACGCCCAATCTCGTCACCGAAACCGGCCCCAGTTCGCGGGTCATCTATGCCAATTTCAACACGCAGGATCCGATCCTCAAGGACAAGCGGGTGCGGCAGGCGATTGCGTATGCGCTGGACCGGCCGGCGATCATCGCGGCCCTTTGGCGCGGCAAGGCTCAAGCAGCGGCCACCTTCTTACCGGCTGGGCATTGGGCTGCGGCGCACGACCCGCCATACCCGCATGATCCGGCGCGTGCGCAAGCTCTGCTTGAGGCTGCGGGTTACCCTCCGGGCGAGGGTGGCGTCCGGCTGCGGCTTACCCTGAAGACGAGCACGGACGAGACGACACGACTGTTCGCCGCCGTGTTGCAGCAGCAGCTTCGGTTGGTGGGGATTGACCTGCAGACGCGCTCGGCTGAGTTCGGCACTTTCTACGCCGATGTCAGCCGTGGGGCGTTCCAGATGTATGTTCTGCGCTGGATCGGCTCGAATGAAGACCCCGACATCTTTCGCTACGCTTACGCCTCAGGCAGCTTTCCACCTAAAGGCGGCAATCGGGGGCGCTATTCGAATCCTGGCTTCGACGCTCTGCTTGCGCAAGCCGCCGCCACGGCCGATCCGGCACAACGCCGCGCTCTTTACATAGAGCTCCAGCAGATACTCGCCGAAGACGTGCCCGGCATTCCCTTGTGGTACCCCGACAACGTCGTCCTTCACACCCGCCGCCTCCAGAACGTTACCCTAAGCTCGAGCAGCAACTTTGACTTTCTCCGGAATGCGACTCTGCAGCCTTGACTGGACAAGACCGGAGTCAGTTTGGACGGGAACTTGGCGGCAGGTCGGCGAAGAGGGTGTCCTGAAGGGTAGCGGGTGCGGGAGATAGGGGACGCTTGCGGGAGGGCGTGGTGATGACGGCGACGACCTGGAGGTCAGTGAGGGCGCTGCGGGGAACGTAGATGCGTTGGGTATTCGAGCGAATGTCGGGCGGGGTCAGATAGACGCCCAAGTCTTCTATGGTGCTGGACAGAAAAGAGAGGTCGGCGGCGGCGAGTCCTTCGAGCAGATCGCCGGAGCGGAAGGTGAGGCGAAGCCAGAGGCCCTCGGTGCGAGGACGGGCCAGAAAGGTGCGGCGGGCGAGGCGCTCGGGATTGGCGGTGTCATTGAGGTTGAAGTCGCGCACATAGCTGACCATTTTAATGTCGGTAAGCGGGAAGGTGAGGACGCGGCCAGTGAGATCAAGCAGGTCGAGCTTGGGGTTGTCGGAGTCGCCGCGCATAAATGCGCCGGCAGGAAGATAGCCGGGGAGGAGGTCTCCGGTGAAGCGGCGCAGGATTACCTTTTTCTGTGCGTTGGACATAGTTGGGTTGGCGCCGAAAGATAGGCGACTGCAATGCCGCTGCTCCAGTTGGCACCAAGAGGGGGCAAAAAAACTGGTACGCACCCATGCGTCTATGGTACGCTTACGTGTTGCCTCTGTTTGCGATATTTCTGTAAAATATTCATTCTGCAGGGTTTAGACAACGAGATCAACGGCACTCTTCCAAGAACAGAGCTCACGGGAGTAAAAGCAGCCTATGGCTGATTATATGTATCTGCTTGAGCACCGGCTCTCCGCCGACCAGCAGAGAGCCCTTACGGCGGTGCGCGAGGTGGCGCGGGCGCAGGGTGCGACTTTATTTCTGGTTGGCGGTGCGGTTCGCGACCTGACGAGCGGCTCGCCGGTGCGTGACCTGGACCTGGCTGTCCAAGGCAATGCGCTTCAGCTTCGAGAAGCGGTCGAGTCGGCGGGCGGGGTGATTACGGGGGAGTTGAAGGCGTCACAGGCGCTGTTTGCGCTGTTTTCCGGTGGTGTGCGGATGGAGATCGGGAGCACACTTTCGGTGAGCTACCCGAAGCCGGGCAAGCCGGTGTACGAGGCGGCGACGATTCTGGACGACCTGCGGCGGCGTGACTTTACCGTGAACGCCATGGCGCTGTCGTTGAATGAAGGCTCGTATGGGCTGCTGATGGACCCGCTGAACGGCGTGGCGGACCTGGAGAACCGGCAGTTGCGGCTGGTAAGCAACTATGGCTTTATCGAAGACCCGGCGCGCATGGTACGGGCGGCGCGGTTTGCGGCCCGGCTGGGCTGGACGATGGACGAAAAGAGCCAGGCGCGCTATGAAACCGGCAAGGCGGAGAATTACATCAAGGCGATGGACGCGGCGCATCGCGGGTATGAGACGGAAGAGATCTTCCATGAAGAAGATCCGCTACGGGTTTTGCGCAGGCTGGAGGAAGAGGGTTGGATGAAGCACCTCTTTCCGGCGTTGACGGTGGCGAAAGCGAACGTTGCGGAACTGGAGAAACTGCGCGAGGTGCAGACCCAGCTGCAGATGCGGGGCATCCACCCGGACGCGGCGGCGGCGAACTTTCCCTTGCTGACGGCCAAGCTGTCGGCGGGGGACCTGGCGGAGTTGAAGAAGAGCTTTGTGCGACCGGGGTTTGTGGCGGAGGTCGAGGCTCTGGAGGGTGAGGCGAAGGAGTTTGGAGCGCGGTTGAATGGCAAGAACGCTGTGCTGCCCTCGCAGGCGTGGAAGCTGCTGACGACGCAGAAGCCCGAAGCGGTGTTGTGGGTGGCATACTCGTCGAAGAGTCCGGCGATCCAGGCGAAGCTGAAGAGCTTCTATACGGAGTGGCCGAAGTTCCGGCAGAAGGTCCCGTATGCGCTGATGCAGGAGATGCGCATCGTTCCGGAGCTGGAGGGCTTCGATGAGATTGTGGAGAAGCTGTTCTATGAGTTGATGGACGGCAATCTGGGGACAGTGGAGGAGCTGAAGGCTTGGCTGGAGCAGTATTCGCCGCCCGCTCCGCCGCCACCGGTAAACCTGCGGAAGACGCGGGGGTCGAAGAAAGACGCGAAGGGGGCGCGCAGCCGCAAGAAGGCCCTGGAGGATGAGATGGATGACGAGGCGGAGCTTCCGGCGGCCGCTTCGGAAGATGAGGTGGAAACTGAGGAGGAAGCGACCGAGGTGATGCCGCTGCGGGCGAGCCAGGCGCTGCGGCGCGAACCGGAGCCGGAGTTTGCGGCAGTGGCGGAGCTTGAAGAGATTACGGAACCGCTGGTTGAACTGGAAATTTCCGAGCCTGCCGCTGGGATGGATGAGGAAGCGTCTGGTGAGACAGAGCCGATGGGGGAGGTTTCGCCAGCTCCCGAGGAGTTGCCTGCAATTGTTCCGGTTGCGCCGGCGCCGAGTGAGCCGGCCCAGGTCGAGCCGTCTTTCGTGGAAGATGCGCCAGCGCCAGTGAAGAGGAAGCCGGTAGAGTCGAAGAAGCAGCTCGCGGCAACGGCAAAGAAGGCTGCGGTGCCGGCGAAGAAGGCGAGTCTGGTTCCGGTAAAGGCATCTTCCGCGGCAAAGAAGATTGCATCGGGCGACGCGGGAACGGCCACGCCGGGAACAGCGACGGCGAAGAAGTCCGCGTCGAAATCCGCGTCTCCGGCGGTTAAGGCGGTTGCGATCAAGGCTGCTCCGGCCGGGAACGTGCCCGCCAAGAAAACTCTAGCCGCGTCTCAGCTTCCGGCCAAGAAGGTGGCGGCGAAGACCTCCGCTCCAGCTAAACCGGTGACTGCGAACACGGCGGCGAATGCGATCCCGGCGAAGAAAGCGGTTGCCGCCAAGAGTGTTTCGCCCGCGAAGAGTGTGCCCGCGGTGAAGGCTCCGGCCAAGTTGTCGAGCCGTCGCTGACCTCCTGTAGAAGCGACCCATGATAGGTTGACCCTTGTCCTGACCTTTCTGCATGTGGCCAACGTGGGTGTGCTGTACGTTTCTTTGCGCATTCATGGGGAACGATGTGGGAATAATTCGACGCTGTGACGACAAAGACTTCGAAGCGATCCTAGAAACGATCAATGATGGTGCGCGGGCGTACAAGGGAATCATCCCGATGGATCGATGGTCCGAACCGTCTTTGGCGGGCGAGAAGCTAAAGAAAGAGATTGAAGAAGGCGTTGTGTTCTGGACCTATGATGAAGGCGGTACGCTGGCCGGGTGATGGGAGAGCAGCGGGTCAGCGACGTGCTGCTGATCCGTCACGCCTATGTCCGCACCGTGAGCCAAGGGCGAGGTATAGGGGGCAAGTTGCTTCGGCATCTTCTAGCTTCGACGGAGCTTTCCGTATTGATCGGAGCCTGGGCGGCGGCCACCTGGGCGATCCGGTTCTACGAGGCGCATGGTTTTCAGGTGGTCTCGCAGGAAGAGAAGGAACGTTTGCTCCGCACCTATTGGCACATCCCCGAGCGGCAAATCGAGACATCCGTGGTGCTGGCTGATTTGCGATGGCGGCAGGCCGCAGTTGCTCGCTGAGGCCACGCGCCAGTATGGTGGTCTGACGGCGCTTCAACCGTTTGTCCGTCGTGATGCGGGGAGAGATTTCGAATGAGTGCAGGATTGCAGCTGCCGAGGTTTTCGGTGGGGGTAGGGGACCGGTTTGCGCATCAGGCAAAGGCGCAGTTGCGAGCTTGTGTCCTGGCGGGCGAGGCTGGAGTTGAGGTGGTTCCGGTGTGGAACAAGTCGAACCGGGAGCACATGATTATCGGTTCGGAGCCGAAGCAGACGCGCGCGGCGGCCGACGCGGCCGTGGCGGAGCTGGGCTGGACCAAACCTTACTTTCTGGATGCGGACCACATCAATATG
>CAXTWP010000115.1:0-796 GCA_964247945.1 uncultured Acidobacteriaceae bacterium
CGGTAACGGGGTGGCAGTGGAGGCTATTGACAGAGGTAAATTGAGCCGGATATAGTCGAAGGCGACATTGTGACAACGTTGTCAGAAGAACTTGATGAGAGGGCGTGGGCGTGCTTATTGCAGAGATTGGGCAGGAATGGTTCGCCCGGCTGGAGCGGCAATACCGGGAGCGATGGCTGGGTAGAGTAAGCTCTCCGCTGCACGTTCACGGCAAGTCTGTACCCGTAGAGGAACCGATGACTCGACGACGCTACTTTGAATTGGCGATCTTTATCCTGCTGGTTACATCCGCGCTGGGCCCTCTGGGCCCGCTGATCTATGCTCAGCAAGCAGCGCTGCCTTCGGAGGTGGAGGACGAGCAGGTCCTTGGGATCAACAAGGAGCCATACCATGCGACGCTGATGCCGTATGGGGATCGGAGCGAAGCTCTGGCGGCGAATCGCGGGGCTTCGACCTGGGCCCGGAGCTTGAATGGTCCATGGAAGTTCCATTGGGTTCCGCGGCCGGAGGAGCGGCCGGTCGATTTTTACAAGCCGGACTTCGATGTGAGCACATGGAAGGAGATCCCGGTGCCTTCGAACATGGAGGTGCAAGGTTACGGCACACCGATCTATACCAACTTTACTTACCCGTTCAAGAAGGACTGGCCTCGGGTTACCAGCGAACCGCCCAAGCAGTACACGGCGTTTCTTGAGCGTGATCCCGTGGGCAGTTACCGCCGCGAGTTTGAGGTTCCGTCCGCATGGAAGGGGCGCCGCGTTTTTATGCACTTTGATGGAGTAGACCCAGGGTTTTT
>CAXTWP010000115.1:806-8166 GCA_964247945.1 uncultured Acidobacteriaceae bacterium
TTCGTATGGGTGAATGGCAAGAAGGTCGGATATAGCGTCAACAGCCGCAATCCAGCGGAGTTCGACCTTACGTCCTACGTGACTCCGGGGCAAAAGAATCTGCTTGCAGTCGAGGTATACCGGTACACCGCGGGCAGCTACATGGAAGATCAGGATATGTGGCGACTGAGCGGCATCTTCCGCAACGTGACGCTTTGGAGCGCGCCGCCGGTCCACGTCCGGGACTTCGCCTTGAAGGCGGATCTCGATGCGAACTACCGGGATGGCGTGCTTGGAGTGACGGCAAAGATCAAGAACTACACCGACGTCCCTCAGCCGGCGCGCCGCCTGCGGGTGGAAGCGGTGATGCGCGACGGAGGTGGCAGCGTCGGGCAAACCTCTGTCGATGTGCCCAGGCTCGCGGTCAGGGAGGAACGAGAGGTATCAGTGTCGCTGCCGGTTGCGAACCCCGCGAAATGGACGGCCGAGACGCCGAACCTTTACACCGCGGTTCTGTCGCTGTCGGGGGACGCACAGGCCGGCGAGGTTCTTTCCGCTCGGGTCGGATTTCGCAAGATCGAGATCAAGAATGCTGTTTTTATGATCAACGGTGTGCCGGTAAAGCTGAAAGGCGCGAACCGGCATGAGAACTGGCCCGATACCGGTCATTACGTGTCGGAAGACCGGATGGTCCGCGATCTGGAATTGCTCAAGCAGGTCAACGCGAACCATGTACGAACGTCGCACTATACCGACGACCCGCGCTGGTACGAGCTGGCTGATGAATACGGCATCTACCTGGTGGCTGAGGCGAATGTCGAGTGTCACGGGTACATGAGCGTACTCGATCGCGAGCCGCGTTACGAAAAGAGCATTGTCGACCGGAACGTGGCCAATGTGGAGAACTTGAAGAACCACCCGTCCGTGGTGGTGTGGTCCCTTGGGAACGAGTGTGGGGGCGGCAGCAGCTTCCGTACGGCGCTGCAAGCCGTTAAGGCGATCGACACAACCCGTCCGACGCACTATGAGCCTTTTGGGGGTGGTCCGAACCTGCCGACCGACATTGAAAGCCACATGTACACGAACCCGACGGAGCTACAGGCCGCGGGAGAAGACCCCAAGCGCGCCAAGCCGCTCTATCTCTGCGAATATGCGCATGCCATGAATAATTCCATGGGCTCGGTGGGGGACTACAACGATCTCTTCGACAAATATCCGACGCTGATGGGTGGAGCGATCTGGGAGTGGGAGGATCAGGGCCTGTGGAACGGCCGCGACCCGAACCACCAGTACATGGCATACGGCGGAGGATTTGGGGATTTTCCGAACGATAAGTACTTTATCCACAAAGGCGTCGTATTTTCCGATCGCTCGCCCAAGCCTCATTATCCCGAGTTGAAGCGAGCTTACCAATGGATAAGCTTTACACCGGTCGACGTTGCGCATGGCAAGATCGGCATTCGCAATCGATACGCCTTTACGAACCTAAGCAAGTTCGCGCCGCGTTGGACGCTCAGCGAAGATGGCGTCGCGATCGACGGCGGCACGCTTGCGCCTATTGATCTGGCGCCTGGCGGCAGCAAAGAGGTGACGTTGCCGTTCGCGGCTATGTCGGCCAAGCCCGGACGTGAATACTTTGTGCAACTTTCCTTCGCGTTGACGAAGCCGGAGTTATGGGCGAAGGCCGGTTACGAAGTGGCCACACAGCAGTTTGAGTTACCGGCTATTTCTACCGTCAGAACTACGATTCCGCAGGCGACGAGTGCTTTGAGCCTTATGCAAGACGATAAGTCGATCACGGTAGAGGGAGATCGATTCGGTGTGGTTTTCGACAAAGTTCAAGGGACGATCTCACAGATGACTCGGGGCGGCGCGGCTCTTCTGGTGGACGCAGGCGGGCCTAGGCTTTACCTTTGGCGCGCGCCTCATCGGAATGATGATCAATGGGCCTCGAAGGCTTGGAATACTTACGCGATCAACTCCCTGCAGACCACGGTGCAGGAACTGAAGGCGACTCGGGTGAGCGACTCCTTGATTCGTGTCGAAGCGAGGCTTCTGGAACAGGGACATCAAGGATGGTCAGCGACCTTTAACACCACGTACACGATTGCGGGCGATGGCACGATCGCTGTGAAGAACAATTTTCTGCCGACGGGTGAGCGAATCCCGCTGGCCCGGATCGGCGTTCGCATGATGCTGAACAAGAGCCTCGACCGCTTCACCTATCTTGGTCGCGGGCCGATGGAGAACTACTCGGACCGCGACCGCGGATCGGATGTCGGCTTGTACTCAAGTTCGGTGCGGGAACAACTGACACCGTATCCCAAGCCGATGGAAGCGGGAAACCATGAGGATATTCGCTGGGCCGCGCTGGGGGGCGCGGGTCTGCCGACCCTGATGGCGGTGAGTGAGGGCAAACCGCTGCAGGTTTCCGCACTGCCGCTGATGGACGAACAGCTTGAGGCTCCGGCCCATGCCGAAGACCTGCCGCCGAGTACATCCACGGTGCTCACCCTGGATACGAAGACGCTGGGTGTGGGGTCGAACAGCTGCGGGCCGAAGCCGCTGCCGGAATACATGGTATGGTCCGATCCGACCGAGTTCTCGTACGTACTTCGGCTTCTGCCGGCGGGAGACCGCGACCTATCGGATGCAGCGAGAATGGTTGTGTCAAGAGAGTCCAGCCCGATGCTGAAGAGCCAGAAGTAGGTGGTTCGTCGAGAAAGCGCCGGAGGATATCTCCTTATAGCCAGTCTGTTTTCCTGATGGTCGGCTATTAGGTGAATGATGATTCGATTTATCCGAATAGTCGTGTCACCGCGATAGGATAAAGTCGAAGAATGCCCCGCCGGACCGCACGGCGGGGCATTCTTCGCACCGCCTCAGGGTCAATGTTTACGGAATGGATTAGCCCGCAGCGTGGAATGCGCACGCTGCGGGTCGTTTCATCATCAATCGATTAATCGATTAATCACAATGTAAATGCTTGACAGATGTGAATGGATTTGAGTAGATTCTGGACTGTAAATTCACATCGTTATCTATGTCTCAAAGGCTTGCTCTCGTGTAGAGGTTCGGCGGCTGGAATCTGACAACGTTGTCGAATGTGCAGCCATCCATGGCTCGGGCTTGACGGGAGTACCAATCTTAGAAGTGAATTTGAGCAACCCGCACTGTCCAGAGAGGCCAAAGTGCGAAAGGGAGAGCGTGGTGCACATGTTGTCCGCCGTTACTGGAACTCAAATCAAGATGCCTTGCAGAAAGATCCTAGCCGCACCGTTCATCATGTTTGTCTTTTGCGTCGCGCTGGCGCAGTCTGCTTCGGCTCAGGCGACACAACAGTTTGTCGGCACCGTAACCGATCCTTCACGCGCTGTGGTCTCCGGGGCGACGGTGACCGTGCACAATGAGGGGACGGGCGAGGAGATAGTCGTAACAACAACCAAAGCGGGTGACTACACTGTTCCCTATTTAAAGACTGGCGTTTACAGCGTGACCGCTGACAAGGCCGGTTTTAAGACGCTGAGTTTCACCCATATTACGCTCGACACCGACAAGACGGCTAAGATTGACTTCGTCCTAACCGTCGGCAGTATCAGTGAAACGGTGACTGTGTCTGATTCCGGTACCATGATCGAGCTGTCCAAAGCTGATCGCGGCGAAGTCATCGACGCGGAGCGAGTGCAAGAGATGCCGACAGACGGCCGCAATGTCCTTGAGTTATTCGAGCTGAGCCCGGGTACGGTGAATACCCACAATCCCCAATTTACAAGGCCCCAGTATAACGTGGCCGGCAATCTGTACGCCAACGGCGGCGGCGGCGCTCTGGGTGCTCCGGTACAGGAGAATCTCGACGGCCAGACCAACGATAATGCGGCAGGCTTTCTCGGTTATCCGCCTCCTCCGGACTCGGTCGCCGAGTTCAAGGTAGTGACAAACCCGTATGACGCTTCCTACGGGCGTGCCGGTGGCGGTGCGATTGATATCTCTCTCAAGTCCGGCACGAACAAGATTCACGGAGACATGTACGAGTACGGTCGGCGTCCGTTCCTGGACGCGCAGAGTTACCAGTACGATTACAACGTCGCGATCGGCAATACAGGACAAATTCCCAGCCGCCATAAGCGGGACCAGTTCGGAGTGGAGGTAGATGGGCCGTTCGTCCTTCCCCACCTTTACAACGGAAAAGACAAGACGTTCTTTACGCTTCAGTGGGAACAGGCCTATGAGTCCCTTCCGTCCACAAGCGCTTCCATCAACTCCATCCCCAACCCGCAATGGCTGATGGGGAATTTCGCTGGAGCGCAGTTTGAATACACCGCGCAAAGCCCGAACAGCGCAACAAACCCATGCGGTGTCGGGGTAGTGCAGTGTCTTCAACCACTGATCATCTACGATCCGAACTCTCCTTTGACCAGCGTGAAAGACCCTCTCGATGGGAAGACCAAACTTTCGCATAGCCCGTTCACGGGCAACATGATCCCGCAGGGACGGCTCGATCCTGTAGGTCTGGCCATTGCTCAGGCTTATGCCGGAATTACTCCCAACTTCAATCCCGGACCGGGCAATGCTCCGTATCAGAACAACTATTACTGGCTGCAGGTTGAGAGTGACGTTTCGCGTAACGGTCTAGCCAAATTCGAGCATACGTTCGGAGAACATGATCGCGGCAGCATTCGCTGGGAAGGCTTTGAACGCTACGATCAATACAACGGAAACGGCGTCCCGGTGACGGACGCGGGCAACTCAATTTCCCATCAGCTTCAGCCGAAGGATAATAACTTCGCGCTCGATGAGATACATACCTTTTCCCCAAATCTGATTTTGGACAACAAGGTTATCGTCTTGAACGAGAAGCAGGGATACAACGTTACGGGAAACGTCAACCCCAGCATCTTGTCACAACTGAATCTTTCGCCGCAATACATCGGCAATGCGATGTACAGCAACATCTTTCCGAGTATTTCGATCAAGAATACCAGCAGTGGGTTTAACTTTGTCGGTCTGGGAGGCTCGCCCGCCGGGTTTACGATCGTCCATAATCTCGCTTACCAGCCCAGTGCGACCTTTGTTCATGGACGTCATACATTCCGTGCCGGCTATGACATGCGACTTTACCAATATGCTACTCCAGGGGGCGGTGCTGCCAACAACGGGTTTACATTCTCTAACTTGTTCTCGCAGCACTACGCTCCCGCCTTCTCCGAGGCGCCTGGCTACACGTCGGGTAATGCGATTGCGTCTATGCTGCTTGGCGACGCCGGTAGCAGCCTCAGCGCCAGCAGCCCTGACGGCGCCTCCGTTAAGTACTCGTTCGACGCCTTTGAGTCACAGCATTATTATTCCTTCTGGGGACAGGATGACTGGAAGATCACGCCGAAGATGACTCTCAATCTGGGTATCCGGTACGACCTGCTCGGACCCCGAACGGAGCGTTACAACAGGCTGAACTATGCATTCGACACAACAGACGTAAATCCGGCGGTCGCTCAACAGTCCGGCCTCAACGTGCGGGGAGGCATCCAGTTTGCGGGAGTCAACGGTGCTCCACGCGGCTCCTACTCCACCAACCTGCTCAATATCCAACCACGCTTCGGGTTGGCGTATGCGTTCAGCAGCAGAACATCTCTGCGGCTGGGCTTTGGAGAGATGTTTATCAACGACGAGTCGAATGACTCCAGCAACGGCTTCAGCTCCTCAGCGACGGCCTATCCGGAATACCAGTCGGACGGCGTGACACCGTACGGTCATTTAGCGAATCCATTCCCTAACTACATTAAACCGACAGGCTCCAGTCTGGGGTTGGAGACAACTCTCGGGACGACCGTCAATTTTACAAATCCGAACTTCAAGGTGCCTTCGCTCTGGATTTACAGCGCGTCTCTGCAACAGCTTCTTACCCGGCACGACACGCTCGACATCAGTTACTCGGGAACGAAAGGGTACAACGTCGAAGGGTCCCAGAATATCAATCCCGTGTCCGCCGCCTTTGAGGCGCAATGTAATGTCGTGAACGGAGGCAACCGCCAGCTTTGCGATGGATCGGGCGCTCCCGCCAAGGTGGCGAATCCCTTTCACAGCCTTCCGGTATTCCAAGGCACCAACTACTACACACCGACCACCATCTACGCCGGCGCTCTTACTCGGCCCTTTCCGGAGTTTACGGATGTGACGGAAGACCACCTTCCTCTGATCCATACCTGGTATAACTCGTTGCAGGTAGTTGTGTCGCATACTGTAGCAAAAAGCTTAACCTTCCATTACGCCCTGACCTGGTCGAAGAACATGTCGTCGGGTGCCTATATCGACAGTGTTTACGGTATACGAAACCGTATTCTCGCGACCAACGATGTGCCGATCGTGCAGACTCTCTCGGGTGTCTTGTACTTCCCGGTAGGCCGGGGCCGGGCGCTTCTTGGAAACACCAACCACTTTGTGGACGCGCTGGTTGGGGGCTGGGAGCTAAGTCCGCTGTATGTTTACACGCAGGGCGTCCCGTGGAGTCCCGGCACGAACTGGGTGCCGCTCACCGGCAACATAGGGGTCCCCATGCATGATCTGCAACCGGATGCCTCGCATAGCTACAAGCGTCTCCAGTCGGTTTCGCCGTGCGTCGCTTACTACGATAACGATACTCCGAGCCTGATTCATTATGGCCCGACGTATACTTCTTCAAACTGCACAGCCCCGGCCTTGATCCGCTTGCCGCAGGGGACCAGTAATGCCGATGGCACCAGTAACTATGCACCACAGATCAACGTAGTGTATTGGGGAGTTCGCCAGCCGGCGTACCACGAGTTTTCCGCCAGCATGTCCAAGAGGTTCACCTACAATGAGAAAGTGACGCTTCAGACGCGCCTGGACGCATTCAATGTACTGAATCATCCGAACTGGACGGGCCAGGGCTACACCAATGACCCGACCAGCACAAACTGGGGAACTATCCAGAAAGGGCCACAGGGACCGCAGAGCGTGGTGCGCGACCTGCAGCTTTCCGCAAAGATCATTTGGTGATCGAGGTTCCCCTCAGTCCGGCCGGCAGTTGCTGACCGCCGGCCGGTTCCACTCTCAACCGGCACACTGTATGCGATATAGATTCCGGCTTCCTGGCCGTCGGAGCGTTCTGATGGGTTTGTGCGTTCGTTATGCCGCTTTATTCTTTCTGCTTACAGCTTTGCAAGCCAGAGCCGCGGATACTGAAACCCGGTTGCTTTCGGGTCTGGGCAAGGACGATCCGGTGCAATGGCAGATCCTGTGCGACAACGGCGCGAACGCCAACAAGTGGGCAACGATCGGCGTGCCATCCAACTGGGAGCTGCAAGGGTTCGGCATCTATACGTACGGCCGGGTGAAGCCTGAAGGTGGATGGCCTCGCGTCCAC
>CAXTWP010000116.1:0-2262 GCA_964247945.1 uncultured Acidobacteriaceae bacterium
TCGTCACCGCCGTCGAGCCGAACACCGCCGACGAAAACCACCTGCCGCTCGCCGAGAACCTCGACCGCCTCCGCTCCGCCCGCAACCTGCGCGGCGATCCCTTCGACCTCCGCATCCTGCCCATGCCCGCGCCCGTCTTCTTCGACGGCCAGCGTCTCCCGGCGAGCTACGCCAACTTCTACATCGCCAACTCGCTCGTCCTTGTCCCTACCTTCAACGACCCCAACGACCGCCGCGCCCTCAACATAGTGGCCGACTGCTTCCCCACCCGCGAGATCGTCGGCATCCACTGCGTCGACCTGATCTGGGGCCTCGGCGCGCTCCATTGCATGACCCAGCAGGAGCCGGCATGAGCCAGTGGCCGCCTCCGCCCGACCTTGAATCGCTGAAGGAGCTGTTCGCAACCGCAGATGTAGAAGGCCTCATTGCGGATGACTGCCCTCTCGACGAATATGATCCGGAGGCGAAGCACTCTTACGAAGCCACACTGGGTTGGCCCACAAGCAGCTTTGCGGCGGCATCGACTCTTCCGTTGCTTGAACGGCTGTGGTCGAAACAGTTCATGCTGGATAAGGCCCAACTCACTCAGCGCCATCCCGGTCTCCAAACGCTTGCTCAAAAGATAGCCCGCTTTTTCGGCCCAGAAGCTCAGCCGCGGGTGCGCCAGCCGCAACCATGAACCACGACGGGTACCTTCAGCTTGCAATCTCTCAAGCTCAAGCCGCCGAAGCCGCCGGCGAAGTCCCGGTCGGTGCCATTGTCGTCCATCAAGGCGAGATCGTCGGCCGTGGCCAGAACCGCGTCCTTCGCGACTGCGATCCCACCGCCCACGCCGAGATCGTTGCCCTGCGCGAAGCGGGACGTGTGCTCGGCAACTACCGCCTGAGCGGGTGCGAACTGTATGTCACGCTCGAACCCTGCGCCATGTGCGCCGGTGCCATCCTCCATGCCCGCATCGCGCGGTTGGTCTACGCGGCGGCGGACCCGAAGGCGGGTGCCTGCGGGTCCGTGCTCAGCGTGATGAACCATCCCGCTCTGAATCATCGCGTGATGGTCGAGGCCGGGTTGCTGACCGAAGAGTGCGGGGCGATGCTGACGCGCTTCTTCCGCGCACGCCGGGATGTGTAACGTCTGCTTCCACAGCCCGCCGGGAGGCTCAATGCTGCATCTATCTGCAAGAGAGGTGCGGCATGGCCGGTCGGCTGGCGGGAAAAGTGGCTGTAGTGACAGGATCGTCGTCAGGTATCGGACAGTCGATCGCGATCCGTTTTGCGAACGAGGGCGCAAACGTAGTCATCGACTTCCGAGGGCACCCCGAGGGCGCGGACGACACCAAGGCAAAGATCGAGAGCACGGGCGGGAAGGCAATCACCGTCCAGGCGGATGTGTCCAAACTCGCCGACACACAAAACCTCATTGATCAGGCTTGGCAGCAACTGGGCGGTTGCGACATTGTGGTCAACAACGCCGGCATCGAGAAGGAAGCGCCGTTTTGGGAGGTCACCGAGGCCGACTACGACGCCGTGCTTGACGTGAATCTTAAAGGCGCGTTCTTCCTGACCCAGGCCTTCGTCCGCAAGCTGCGCGACGCCAAGCAGCCCGGCCGCGTCATTAACATCAGCTCCGTGCACGAAGACATGGTCTTTCCAAACTTCGCCAGCTACTGCGCGGCCAAGGGCGGGATGCGGATGCTGATGCGAGACCTCGCCGTCGAACTCGGTCCGCTTGGCATCACCGTCAACAACATTGCGCCCGGCGCGATCAACACGCCCATCAACAAGGGACTGCTTGCGGACAAACCCAAGCTCAACGCACTGCTGGCGAATATTCCGCTGGGAAGGCTGGGCGAGCCGGAGGATGTGGCGTCGCTGGCCGCCTTCCTGGCATCGGACGAGGCAAGCTACGTTACCGGCGCGACCTACGTGGTCGACGGCGGTCTGATGCGCAACTACCACGAGCAGTAAAATGGGTGCTTATGGAACTTCTGGTCTACTCCGCCTCCTGGTGCCGCGACTGCCGCGAAGCCAAGCGCTTTCTCAGCAAGCACAACATTGCGTATCAAGAGATTGACATTGAGGCCACACCCGGCGCCGCCGACATCGTGCTGGAGAACGTGGGGAAAAAAGCCATCCCTCAGTTTGTCATCGACGGCAAATGGGTGCAGCCGTACAAGCCCGGCCGCGGCTTCATGCACCAGGAGATGGCGGCGCTCTTCGGCGTCTCCGAGGCATGATCGCCCGCTATACCCGCACGGAGATGGGC
>CAXTWP010000116.1:2272-3119 GCA_964247945.1 uncultured Acidobacteriaceae bacterium
GATTGCCGCATCGCAAGCCCTTGCCCGTGCAGGCATGGTGCCGCAACAGGCCGCTGATGTCATTCGAGACAGGGCCGACTTCTCCGTCGCGAGGATCGAAGAGGTCGAGGCCGAGGTGAAGCACGACGTCATCGCCTTCACCACGGCGGTGGCCCAGCACATCGGTCCCGAATCGCGCTGGCTACACTATGGTCTGACCTCGACCGACGTAGTCGACACCGCTCAGGCCCTTCAACTGAAAGAAGCCTCCGCCCTCATCCGCTTCGGCATCGTTCGTCTCGGCGAGATCCTCAAAACCCGCGCCATCGAGTTCAAACATACTCCCGCAATCGGCCGCACGCACGGCATCCACGCCGAGCCCACCACCTTCGGCCTCAAGCTCCTGCTCTGGTACGCCGAGGTACAGCGCAACCTCAAACGCTTCGATGCGGCTGCCGAGGACCTGCGTGTCGGCAAGCTCTCGGGCGCGGTTGGGACCTTCGGCCACCTGAAGCCGGAGCACGAAGAGGCTATCTGCGCTGAACTCGGCCTCCGTCCCGTAGAGATCGCCACCCAAGTCATCCAGCGCGACCGCCACGCCGCCTATGTCACCACGCTGGCGGTCCTCGCCTCCACGCTCGACAAGATCGCCACCGAGATCCGCCATCTGCAGCGCACCGAGGTCCGCGAGGCCGAGGAGTTCTTCTCCGAAAAACAGAAGGGCTCCTCCGCCATGCCGCACAAACGCAATCCCATTACGAGCGAACAGATCAGCGGGCTCGCCCGCGTCGTCCGCGCCAACGCGCAGGTGGCCTTTGAAAACGTCGCCCTCTGGCATGAGCGCGACATCTCCCACTCCTCCGCCGAG
>CAXTWP010000116.1:3129-4069 GCA_964247945.1 uncultured Acidobacteriaceae bacterium
CTCCTCGGCCGAACGCGTCATTCTGCCCGACTCCACCATCCTGATCGACTACCTGCTCGCCAAAACCGCCACACTGATCGAGAAGCTACTGGTTTACCCGGCACGGATGCTGAAAAACCTCGAATCCACCGGCGGTCTCATCTTCTCCGGCCAGCTCCTGCTCGACCTCGCAGAGTCCGGGATGCTGCGCGAGGACGCCTACCGGCTGGTGCAAATCCACGCCATGCGGGCCTGGAAGGACGACCTTGTCTTCCGCGATGAGATTGCCAAGGTGCCCGAGATCACGGAACGCCTCTCCCCGGAGAAGCTGGAGAGGGCCTTCGACTATCGGCGGCAGCTGCAGAATGTGGACGCCATCTTCCGGCGCGTGCTGGGCCCGTGAGGTGTCGGACCTGATCCAGATCGTCGACGCCGCCACGGCGGATGCGTATGACCGGGGCGGCGCTTGGCTCGCCTGCCGTCCCGGCTGCTCCCAGTGCTGCGTGGGCGTCTTTCCCATCCGGTGGCAGGATGCCGATCGGCTCCGGGATGGACTGCGCGCTCTGACTGAAGCGGACCCAGGGCAGGCGGGGCGGGTTCGAGCGCGGGTTGCGGCCGCGCTTACCCGGCTTGACCCGTGGTTTCCCGGCGACCTCGCCTCCGGCGTCCTAGGGGAGTCGTATGAGGACACCATTTTGTTTGAGGAGTTTGCCAATAACGAACCCTGTCCCGTGCTCGACCTCGATCATGGTACCTGCGACCTCTACGCGGCTCGGCCCGTGCTCTGCCACACCTTCGGTCCTCCCCTGCGTACCGAAGAGGGTCATCTCGCCACCTGTGAGCTTTGCTTCGTCGGCGCGAACACCGAGGAGATTGCGCGCTGCGAACTTGACCCATCGATTTCGGCGCTGGAAGAGGCGAGCAATGCCGCCTATGAGAGTGCGACAGGAAGAAGCGGGGA
>CAXTWP010000116.1:4079-8128 GCA_964247945.1 uncultured Acidobacteriaceae bacterium
CGCTGATTGCCTACGCGCTGCGTGGATGTTGACGGTGCCAATGGCCTGACGGTGGCATCGGCGATAATCAACCTCGATGGTTCTCGAGGCACGAAACCTTACCCTCGCCGTAACCGGCGCGAGCGGCAGCGTCTACGCCGCGGAGATGTTGCGGGTTTTGGCGGCAGATGAGCGGGTGGCGAAGGTCAACTTTATCGCGTCCGAAAACGCCTTGCGGGTCTTTGCCGAGGAGATGCAGTTGAGCGGCCGGACCGGGCTGGTCGAAAAGCTGCTTGGCGCGGCGACCGCTAAAGTGCAACAGCATCCAGGCGGCGACATCGGCGCAAACGTGGCCAGCGGCAGCTACCCCTCCGACGGCATGATCGTGCTTCCCTGCTCCATGGGGACGCTTGCCGGGATCGCAAACGGTCTGGCCGCCAACCTCATACAGCGCGCCGCTGATGTGTGCCTGAAGGAGCGCCGTCCGCTGGTGCTATGCGTTCGGGAGACACCCTTGAACCGCATCCATCTGCGGAACATGCAGCTTGCGTCTGACGCCGGCGCCACGATCTTCCCGGTGATCCCGACCCTTTACAACCTGCCCCGGAGCACTACGGAGATGGCTCGGGAGTTCGTGAATCGGGTGCTGGCGCATGTGGGCCTGCCGCAGGCAGGAGCCTACCAATGGCGCGCAGACGAGGCGAAATGAGCGCGTCGGCCGATGTAAAGTATTGATTGCATAGGGCTGAAAGCCAAAATGTTCATAACAGGGATGTTATCTACAAGTACTTTGCCTTCAATAGCTTAGAGCTTGGCGCAAAAGCCGGAACCCTTGAGCTGATGAGGACCGAGACTGACACGTGCTACTTCAGCGGCTTGCCGAACTCTTCGCCGAAGACTGTGCGGGCCATGTCGAAGCGGCCACCATCGAACTTGTCCGGTCCTTTCAAATGTCCCACCGCCAACAGTGCGACCACCCAATAGCTGAGTGGGAGGCGGAGGACCTCGTGGACCTTTTCCTGCTCGAAACCTTCCATGGGGGCGGTGTCGTAGCCGAGCACCTCGGCCATCAGCATCATGTGGGTGAAGGCGAGCATGACGTGCTTGTTGAGCCAGCCGCGCATCTGCTCGGTCGAGAAGCTGGAAATGTAGTTGGGGACGCTCGACCGGGCCTGATCAGCGTAGCCGGCGGGCATACCGCCCTCGATGCCCAGCTGGATCATGGCGTCCAGATCGCGCCGCCAGCCGTCGGCGTCGCCGCAGGCCACGATGACGACGGAGGCCTCTTCGACCTTGCCCTGGTTGTAGCTGGCGGCGCGGAGCCGCTTCTTCTGTTCGGGTGCCTGCACGACGATGAAGCGCCAGGGCTGCATGTTGTAGCCGCTGGGGGAGTTAAGGCCAGCCTGGAGGATGATGCGGAGGTCGTCGCCGGGAATCGGTTCGCCGTCGAAACTGGGGGTGGAGCGGCGATGAAAGACAACTTCGCTCAGCTTCTTTTCAGGCTTGTGGATCGCCATTCGCGTTCGGTCCTCTCAGCCGCCCTTACCCTTTCATGCGAAAGTGTAACGCGCTTCCGGGGTCACTTGCAGGGGTTTATGACACCGGTGGAACGAGTTTCACGATAGCACTACAGGATGGAAATCCACTGCTCAGGGATTCGGGATATCCGCAATCGCCTGCTCGGTAGCATAGGCTGGCCGGCCGGGCGAGTCGGCGAAGACCCAGACGCCATGAAAGGGAGTGCGCAGCTCGGGATGCGCCGCCAGCAGCGCGCTCATGGCCTCGATGTTGCGCTTGCGGGCGGCAGCCTGATCGGCGAGAGGGTCGACCTTGATGTGAACGGCCAAGTCGACCTTTGGGGTGTTGAGCGAATCGTCGACGCCGAGGCTGGTGTAGCGAAACTCGATGCCATCCTTGGCCTTAATGACGAGGGGTGTGTCGGGAGTGACGCCTTCGGAGAGCGCGGGCGGCGCCGCCGAGGTCGCTTCTGCACGGAGCTTTTCCAGATGGGTGCTTTGGACAAAGCCGGCGGGCTGCAGCAACACTTCGGCCTGCTGGAGGTAGAGCCAGGCGTCCCAGTTCTGCTTCTGCGCGACCATCTGGCGGGCCTCCGTCCAGTACCAGAGACCGTCGTGACCGGCAGCGGTGAGGGGTTTGGGATAGAGACCGGCCATCAACCATTTGCCTTGCTCCTGGCGGAAGAGGAAGGAGACACGCCACGGCGTTGCGTTCCCACGCGACTGCACGATGGCGAAGGCGTAGCGGCCGGGCGGAAGCGAGGGGATGAGGAAGTCGACCTCGTTGGCGGAGCGGTTGAGGGTGCAGTAGAACTGCGCGTCGGGGTTGGCGCCGGCGGCCATGCCTGCGGGCCGTTTGATGGTAGTGCCGTCGAGCAGGTAGACCTGGTCGACAGCGAGCGAGGCTCCCTTGAGGTGGGGGGCGGTGGTCTCCACGACCTCGGAGATGGCGGTGAAGTCCCGGGCCACCTCCTCCACGCTGAGCGCGCGGAGCCCGGGGGCGTCTCCGGTCTGTATCTTGCCTGCAAACATGTAGGCGGCGAGGGTCAGAGCGTCGCGGTCCTCGGGTTTCATCACGGACTGGGTCGTGCAGGTCTCGGCATGCCCGGCGAGCATTGAGGGCAAAAGTACAAGGGCAAGGGCGATCGTTCGCGCGAAGGTCACGGCGGTCCTCCGGCAACGCACGGCAGAGGCGCCGGGGTTGCCTTTTCGAGGATAGTACAGGCGGCGAAGCTTTGCTTGCCTGATGACGGTAGCGTAGCGGCGCGCGCGGGCTTACTCTATTGGCAGCCTTCGTTTTTGGCGGATGGAGAGCGTGCCGGTATGAAGATGCGCGGCGAACGGACAATCCGGCTGACCATGGCGCTTAGTCTGGCGGCGTTGCAGTTCTCCGCGCGAGCGCAGACGGTGGGGACGCGCGCCAAACCCTCGGCGGCGGTTCCCATGAACGCGCAGGCCCAGTCACTCTCAACGTCTTCCACCGCGGGGCAAGCGTTGCCCCTTACGCCTGCGCAACGCCCGGCCCACCGCGCGGAGGTGATCTTCAAGGACGGACAGCTTTCGGTCTCGGCTGAGAACGCCAGCCTAAATCAGATCTTGCGGGAGATCGGCCGCCAGACCGGGATCGCCATCTCCGGCGGGGTGGCGGAGGAGCGGGTCTTCGGTAAATATGGGCCGGCTCCGGCTTCCGACCTGCTGGCGACGCTGCTGGACGGCACGGGCAGCAATGTGTTGCTGATTCCGGGCGAAGACGGCGCAAAGGGGCAGTTGATCCTGACGCCGCGTCACGGGGGACCGACACCACCGAACCCCAACGCGCCCGGATTCGACGACGATGCACCCACGGACAATGAAAATGTGCAGCGCCTTCGCCAACCAAACCAGCAGGGCGTCTCGTTGTATGGAGCCACCCCTCCCACACAAGCGGCACCGGCCAGCGTTGTTCCGGCAACCCCTCCGGGAACCGGGGCCTCAGCCCCGGCCAACGCCACCGATCCGCAGTCGCCGAACGGAGTGAAGACACCCCAGGAGATCTTTCAGCAGCTTCAGCAGTTGCGACAGCAGCAGCAGAGCCAACCGCCGCCTCCGCAGTGACGCCGGTGCTTGCTAAGACTCAGCGATTTGGGGCTCACCCACAACAGGAGTGACGACTGGGATGACGTTGCCGAGCGCGGCTTGCCGGGCGTGGAGGCGGAAGAACGCAAACATGGCGCAACACGCTCCATACGCAATCAAAACGCCCGCCGCCGTCGCCGCCAGAACCGCGCAAACCAAGACTACTGTTCCCACAAAAAACTCCTTCGCTCACTGTTCGATCGCGGGAAGCCACGCGCCCCCTGATGACCATTGTTTCAGAAACTTCCTCTGAGGCCTGCACACTGGGTGAAATTTGTGTTTTGGAGTTGGATACGTCGGATGCGCGCACGAGTTGCATCATGGGCAGACCATCGGCCTTCATCTTTGCCATGCTGTTCGGGCGATGCCGTATTCTAAAGACTTGGCTGCGTGTGCGTTCCGCCGTCGCCGGTACTCTTTATGGGCATGACTCACATC
>CAXTWP010000117.1:0-3435 GCA_964247945.1 uncultured Acidobacteriaceae bacterium
CGAATGCT
Organism: uncultured Acidobacteriaceae bacterium; assembly: GCA_964247945.1. GTDB lineage: Bacteria > Acidobacteriota > Terriglobia > Terriglobales > Acidobacteriaceae > Edaphobacter. The sequence continues at coordinate 9 of CAXTWP010000117.1, forward strand.
CGCACACCAGGTCCTCGATCTCGGCCTTGGTCGCGGCGTCCAGCGCCAGCAGGCAGTTCGACCAGAGATCGTCGCCCACGCGCGCGCCGCCGTAGAAGTCCGGCACCGCCGACCCGGTGGGCACGTAGACGACGCCACGCTTCGGATCGACCGCCATGCCTGCCCAATTGTTAGCGGCGCCCGCGCTCTTCCAGGCGTCCTTCGGCCAGGTCTCGTAGCCGGGTTCTCCGGGGTGCGGGATGGTGCGGAACTGCCACGCCAGCTTACCCGTGTGGACATCGAAAGCGCGGATGTTACCCGGCGGCGCGGGCGGCGTCTCCGGGTTGCGGCCGCCGACGATGATCAGGTCCTTATAGACAATGCCCGGGCTGGTGAGGACGATCGACTGCCTGGCCGGGTCGCCGCCCAGACCCTGGCGCAGGTCGATGCGGCCATTCTCCCCGAACTCAGGCAACGGTCGCCCACTGTTCGCAGCGAGCGCGTAGAGGAAGTTCATCACGCCCGCGAGCACGATCCGCTGCTTGCCATCGCTCCAGATCGCCACGCCCCGCACGGGCTGTTGCCCGTTGACACCGGAGTCGAACGTCCACAGTAGCCGCCCTGTCCCTGCGTCCAGTGCGATCACCTTTTGCGACGACGTGTAGGCGTAGACCACCCCTTCGGCCACAACCGGGTTGGTCTGCATCCCGGTGCTGGCCTCGCCCGTGTCGTAGGTCCAGGCGACCGCGAGTTTCTTTACATTGCTCCGATTGATCTGCGCAAGATCGGAGTAGTGGTCCTGCGACCACTGGCCTCCGGCAATCGCGGTGCTTCCCGGCAAGTCGTTCCGATCGCTATGGGCCGCGGCGATCAGGGTCAGGCTCGCCGCCAAAATCAGACCGGCTCTTCTCGCAAACTTCTTCATGGTCTCGGTTGATTCCACTCGCAACACCTTTGCAGCCATCAGCTCTAGGGCAACAGTTTAGTCGAACCGTTCAGAGCCGACATTGGATTTGTGCCACACGGGAAAGAGTTCGCCCGGCGTGGTTCGCGCGTTGCGGTCCGCTCTAAGATGGAAGTATGGCGGGTCTTTGGAAGAGCATGGCTGCAACGCTCGAGATGATCAAGTGGGAGCACTCGATCTTCGCGCTGCCGTTCGCGCTGACCGGAACGGTGCTGGCGGCGGGCGGGTGGCCTACGCTGCGGGTGCTGTGTTGGATTATGGTGTGCATGGTAACGGCGCGCTCGGCGGCGATGGCGTTCAATCGGCTGGTGGATGCACAGCTGGACGCGGCAAATCCACGCACGGCGATGCGGGCACTGCCGGCCGGAACGCTGAGGAGCGGCTTCGTCGCCGGCTTTGTCGCGATCACGGCGCTGTTGTTTGTGGCCGGCGCGGCGATGCTTAACCTGCTGACTCTGGAGCTTTCCCCCCTTGCTCTCGGGATTGTGCTCGCCTACAGCTACATGAAGCGGGTGACGCGCTGGTCGCATCTGGTACTGGGGCTGGCGCTAGGGATCGCGCCGGCGGCGGCTTGGATCGCCGTACGCGGATCGCTCGACCCGCGTATCTTGATCCTTACAGTCGCGGTGGTGCTCTGGGTCGGCGGCTTCGACATACTTTATGCGTGCCAGGACTTCGAGCATGACCGCGGGGCTGGGCTGCACAGTGTCCCGCAGGCGTTTGGGCTGGAGACGGCGTTTTGGATGGCGCGCGCCATGCACCTGGGCATGATGGTCCTGCTGGTATGGTTTGCGCGGGTATTCGGCTTGGGGTTGATTGCGGCCGTGGGTCTGTTGATCGTTTCCTTATTGCTCGTGTATGAGCATAGCCTGGTGTCGCCGCGCGATTTGAAGCGGATGAACGCCGCTTTCTTTACCTTGAACGGCGTGATCTCCGCGGTCTTTTTTTTATTTATGGCGTGCGACTTGTTTTTGCGCAAGTAAAAGGCCCGCCGGAGCGGGCCTCAAGGTTGGAGTACGAAGCGGCTCAGGCGCGGTCTTTGCCGGTAAGGTGGTCCAGGCCGCGACTGATGCTTTCTTTTGCATGTTCAGCCGCCGAGGTAACCTTTTCACGCGCGCTTTCACTGTCATGCGTGGCGTGACCTTCCGTACCTTGCCGGTACGAGGCAGTGTTGGTCGTGGCGGAGTTGTGCAGGTCCGACGCGGTGTCTTTTATGTTGCCCCAAGCCTGCTTTGCGTCGCCCTTCACCTCTTGTCCCGCACCCTCGTTTGCAAGTTGCTCGTTGCCGAAAGCCTCGCCGAGCCCCTGTTTGGCTTTGCCCGCCAGTTCGTCAAACTTTCCGCCTACGTTGCTTTCATTCATGGTCGTTCTCCTGTGGGGCCTTGCTTGAAACCTGTGTGCATCCTAACTGCCGGTAACTAATTTAAAGCGCGCGGGGATAAAACGTCGATCACAGCGCGCGTCTCCCCGAGAGCAGGTTGAAGATGAGCACAATGACGGCGAGCACGAGAAGAATGTGTATCCAGCCTCCGAGGGTATAGCTGCTGACCAGCCCAACCAGCCACAGAACAAAGAGAATGATAGTAATCGTCCAAAGCATATATCTCTCCCGGGAACTTCTAGGACACATCCCGTGCCCTAAGCTATAAATTGAGTGGCTATCGAGCCATCCTCTTGTAAGTTGCACTGTGATGAAACCGGGTTGCTAAGGATGATCTAAAAATGCTTGACAGCAGAACGGGCTTGAGAATTGCAATTCAGGGCGAGTTAGGATCGAACAGCCACATGGCGGCGTTGGAGATGTTTGCGGACATCGGGACGAGACTCAGGATCGTCGGGTGCGGCGTCTCGGCGGAGGTATTTGCACGCGTTGCAGACCGATCGGTCGATGCGGCGGTGCTGCCCATCGAGAACAGCCTGCATGGCTCGGTGGCGGAGCATTATGACCTGCTGCTGCGGGAGTCGGCGCGGATCGACCGTGAAAGCCTGCTGCGAATCCGGCACAACGTGATCGCCTGCCCAGAGGTCCGGTTTGAGGACGCGCGGCGGGTGCTTTCGCACCCTGTGGCGCTGGCGCAGTGCCGCCGCTTGTTGGATGCGCATCCCGCGCTGCAGGTGGTGCCGTTCTACGACACAGCCGGCAGCGTCAAGCATATCGTCACCGAAGGTCTGCGGGACACGGTGGCCATTGCCCCGGCACTGGCCGCCGAGCAGTATGGCGGCGTCGTGCTGCGTGAGGGTGTGGAGGACCACACCGAGAACTTTACCCGCTTCCATCTCGTGGTCAGCGCCGCCGAGCCGCTGCCCGAAGCGTACGCGGCGGCGAACAAGATGAGCCTGGCCTTTGCGGTCGACCATCGGCCGGGTGCGCTCGAACGCCCCCAACGCAGCAGAGCTCCGACGATGGACGGCCGCCGCCGGGCCACCTTCCTCGGCCGGGGCGATCGGCTTCCGGCCCTGCTCGGCGTCAAGGCCCCGAGCGCT
>CAXTWP010000117.1:3445-8108 GCA_964247945.1 uncultured Acidobacteriaceae bacterium
ACCATCGGCCGGGTGCGCTGGCGGCGGCCCTTGTCTTGCTGCACCAGGCCGGTGTGAACCTGACGAAGATCGAGTCGCGGCCCGTGCCGGGACAGCCCTGGGAGTATGTGTTCTTCGTGGATGTGCGGTTTGAGCAGGCCGAACAGGCGCAGCGCGCTTTATCCGCGCTCGGGGCGCGTTGCCGAATGACGGCGGAGCTGGGGCGTTACGTGGCAGCGTAGACCCGTTCCGGCGGCCGCAGCTCGTCAAAAGCGCAGGTAAGTGCTCCAGTGAAGGACCGGGACTGAGAGAACACCCGTCAACGGGATAAAAATGAAGAGGTTACGCGATAGGCCGATGTTAAGCAGAGGCACCTTCAGCGCCGGCGCACAGGTTTGCGACCACGGAACATCTGGCAGCATCGAATGCAGGTAACTTGATAGAAGGACACTCAATGCCAAACGACTTTGTCAGTGTGATTCAACCTAAAGTCTCGCAGCCAGGCTCCGCGGAGAAGAGCGGAACGCGCCTGCTGCCGGTACTGCCTGTGCGTGATACCGTGCTCTTCCCTCATGCGGTATTGCCGCTGACCGTGGGCCGCGACAGCTCCATACAATTGATCCAATCCCTCGGCGAAGAGAAGACCATTCTGGTGGTCGCCCAGCGAGATGCCCGGCTCGACAATCCCGAGGCCTCCGACCTGCACGGCATCGGCACCAAGGCAACCGTGCATAAAGTCGTGAAGATGCCAAACCAGAGCCTCTTCGTCTTCACCGAAGGCAACGAGCGCGTCAGACTGGGAGAGTTTACCCAACTGCATCCTTTTATGGTGGCCGAGGCGATTACAGTAGCTGAGATCGAGCCCAAGGTCTCGCCCGAAGCGGAGGCCTTGCAGCGCAATGTGGTCAGCCAATTTCAGCAGATCGGCACCGCGTCTCCTACACTCTCGGACGACCTGCAAACGATTGCCATCAACATTGAGGAGCCGGGACGGTTGGCGGACTTTGTGGCCTCGTCGCTGCCGTTCCTGACCACAGCCGATAAGCAGGAGTTGCTGGAGATGGCCGACATCTCGGCCCGCCTGGAGCGCGTGAACCAGCACCTGGCCAAGGAGATCGAAGTCCAGCAGCTGCGGACCAAGATCCAGAGCGAGGTGCAGGATTCCGTTCAGCAATCCCAGCGCGATTATTATCTTCGCGAACAGTTGAAGGCCATTCAGAAGGAGCTCGGCGACATCGACGAGAGCCAGAAGGATATCGCCGAACTCAAAGAGAAGATTGAGAATGCCGGGATGCCGGAGGAGGTCCAGAAAGACGCGCTGAAGGAGCTTTCGCGGCTGAGCCGGATGAATCCGGCGGCGGCGGATTACTCGTTGACCCGCAACTACGTAGAGTGGCTGGCGGTGCTGCCGTGGGCCAAGAGCTCGGCGGGCGCGGTCGACATCCTGAAAGCCAAGGAAATCCTCGACGCGGACCACTACGGCCTGCACAAGGTGAAGGACCGCATCCTGGACTATCTTTCCGTCCGTCGTCTGAAGCCGGATATGAAGGGGCCGATCCTGTGCTTTGTCGGGCCTCCGGGCGTGGGCAAGACGTCGCTGGGGCGGAGCGTCGCGAAGGCGCTCGGGCGCAAGTTCTCGCGCATTTCGCTCGGCGGCATGCACGACGAGGCCGAGTTGCGCGGCCATCGCCGCACCTACATCGGCGCGCTGCCTGGGCAGGTCATCCAGAATCTGAAGCGTGTCGAGACCAACGATCCCGTCTTCATGCTGGACGAGATCGATAAGCTGGGCCGCGATTTTCGGGGCGATCCGGCAAGCGCGCTGCTTGAAGTGCTGGACCCGGAGCAGAACAATACCTTTCGCGACAACTATCTCGACCAGCCGTTCGATCTCTCTAAAGTTTTGTTTATCTGCACCGCGAATCAGCTCGATCCAATCCCAGCCCCGCTGCTCGATCGTATGGAGATCATCGAACTGACGGGCTACACCGAGGAGGAGAAGGTCAACATTGCGCAGACCTATCTGATCCCGCGGCAGATCAAGGAGAACGGCATCGACCCGGCGCTGATCGAGTTCCCCAAGGAGAGCGTGCACCTGATCGCGCGGCACTACACGCGAGAGGCCGGCGTTCGCAAGCTGGAGCAGCTGATGGGCACGGTCTGCCGCAAGCTGGCACGGAAGATCGCCGAAGGCCGCACCGAAAAACTGGTGATTACGCCCGAGATCGTCCATGAGTTTCTGGGCGGCATCAAGGTGCGCGTCGATACCGAGATCGCCGAGCGGACGCAGCGCTCGGGTGTAGTCGTCGGTCTGGCGTGGACGCCGGTCGGCGGCGACATCCTCTTTATCGAAGCCAACAAGATGAAGGGCAAGGGCGGCTTCAACATTACCGGCCAGATCGGCGACGTGATGAAGGAGTCGATGCAGGCGGCGCTGACGTGGGTGCGGTCGAACGCGGCCTCGCTGGGCCTCGACGAGGACTTCACCAAGGAGGTCGACCTGCACATCCACGTACCCGCGGGCGCCATCCCGAAGGACGGCCCCTCCGCCGGCGTGACCATGGCGACGGCGCTGGTTAGCCTGCTGACCGACGTGCCGGTGAGGCCGCTGACCGCGATGACAGGCGAGATCACCCTCAGCGGCAACGTGCTTCCCGTCGGCGGAATCAAGGAGAAGTTCCTTGCCGCCAAGCGAGCCGGCGTTCGCCATGTCATTCTGCCGCGCGAATGCAAGCAGCAGGTGGACGAGGACCTTACACCGGACCAGACGGAAGGCATCACCATCCACTACGCGACGCGGATCGAGGACGTGCTCGCGGTGGCGCTGCCGAAGTCAGTGATCGAAGCCGTCGAGGATGAGGAGCTGCGGGACGAAGTGCTGCATGAAGCGGCTTAGGGTTTCCTTGCCCGGCAAAGGCCTGGAGAGCGTCTCCAGGCCTTCCTGCTTTAAGCGCCGGCGTGCCTTCGCCGGGATCACCGACGGTCCCCGATGATACAAACGAGCATGATCTCTGTACCAACGCAGCGCGTTCTGTCGGTCGATGTTCTTCGGGGGATCACGATCGCCTTCATGATCCTCGTCAACGATCCCGGCGATTGGGCGCACGTCTACCCCCAGCTGGATCACGCCGAGTGGAGCGGCTGGACCCTAACCGATCTGGTCTTCCCCACCTTCCTCTTCCTCATGGGGCTGTCGCTGATCCTGTCACTCCAGTCCCGCATCGCCCGCGGCGAGAGCCGGGCCGGGCTGGCCGGCCACATCGTCCGTCGCGCAGCCATCATCTTCGCGCTGCAAGTCTTTCTCGGGCTCTACCCGCACTTCCACTACACGCATCTGCGACTGTTCGGCGTCCTCGCCCGCATCGCGCTCTGCTACTTCGCTGCTGGACTGATCTGCGTGATGACGCGCAGGGCGAGCCACCTTGCCGTGATGGTCGCCGTCCTGCTCCTCGGCTACTGGGCGCTGATGCGCTTCGTTCCTGTCCCCGGCTTCGGCGTCCCTACCCGCGACATCCCGCTGCTTGATCACGACGGCAATCTCGCCGCATATCTCGACCGCGCTTTCAACGCCTTGACCCAGCGCTACCTGCACACCGGCCATCTTTACCGGGGCACCAACGACCCCGAGGGCCTGCTGAGCACCCTTCCGGCCCTCGCGACCACGCTGCTCGGCTCGCTCACGGCGCTCTTCCTGCGAAGCCCGGTACATAGCCCAGCCACCAGGCGCAATACCTTCGCCCTTGCCGGGGCGGCGCTTGTGCCGGCCGGAGAGCTGTGGGGCCGAACCTTTCCCATCAACAAAAATCTCTGGACCAGTTCGTATGTTCTGCTCGCCGCCGGAATCGCTCTGCTCGCGCTGTCGCTGCTCCTCTGGCTGGTCGAGCCGTTGCAGACCCGCTCGCGTTTTGGCCGCGCGGCCCTGTGGCCGTGGCTGGTCTTCGGTTCCAACGCGATCGTCGCTTTCTTCGTCTCCGACTTCCTGGTTGAGACCCTCACCCGGATCAAGCTGCCTTCCGGTGGCCCCGGCAAGCCCACGACGGCGTGGACTTGGCTTTACCAGCACGGCTTCGCGCGCGGCCACTCCACCGAGCTTACTTCGGTCGCCTTTGCCTTGGCGTATGTCGCGGTGTGCTTCGTGCCCAACTGGCTGCTCTGGCGCAAACAAATCTTCGTGAAGATCTAGGGGGCGATCTCCAGTCTCTTGAGTTCTTCATTGAGCTTTGCGGTCAGTTGGTCGTCACTTTCGCCTGCTTCGGGATCATTGGCCCAGAGTTGCTTGCGGGTGAGGGCGTCGATCAGGAAGACCTCGCTGTGAATACCGCCGTCCTTCTCGGCGCGATGGGTGCGCTTCATGACGAAGACGCAGGTATCGAGCGAAGGGGAGTAGAAAGTGTTGTCGAGGAAGGGGCCGTTCGGGAGGATCTCCCACTTCCCGGCTGTGGCAATCCGGGCGCACTCCACACGCCGGCCGAAGGTGCCGGTGTCTCTTGCTTCGCGGCTTCTTTGGCGACAGCCGATGATGGCGGGAAAGAGCATCAGGACAGCGAATCTGGCACGCACGGGAGATCTCCTGACCCATGAGATGCGTTGCGCCAGAGGATCGCGATGTGACGATGCGGATTGCCTGTGACATGGTTCCCGCAAGCTTAGAGAGACGTTGGGGGACGTAGAGCAGAGCTGAGGA
>CAXTWP010000118.1:0-8060 GCA_964247945.1 uncultured Acidobacteriaceae bacterium
GCCGATGACTGAAGAGGTATCGTGGATCGCTAACGCTGCCCAAAGTCCGAACTGGCTTTGACTCAGGTGCAGCCACCAACCGATCGCCGGGAAAAGCAACAGTGCGATAGAGTTCAAGAGGAAAACTGTCCCCATCGACACAGAGATCTCCTCCTCCTTGGCATCGAGAATCGGAGCGATCGCGGCGATGGCAGAACCACCGCAGATTGCAGTGCCCAAGGTGATCAGGTAACTAGCCTTTTCGCCGACCCTCAGAATTCTTCCGAGAAGCAATCCAAGAACGACCGCAAAGCAGATACTGATTGCGGTGTACATCAGACCTGATCTGCCAGCATGGATAACCTGACGCAGATTCATTCCGAAGCCGAGCAAGATCACGGATGCCTGCAGCAGTAGCTTCGCCAGCGTACTCGCCTCCTCCCGGTACGGGTGGACTACTGAAAATCCGAATGCCACGCCGCCCACAAGCGCCACCGGTGGGGAAACCAGCCCACTAGCTGCTAAGAGCATTCCGAGGAAGAACAGACTTTTTGAGTCCAAGATCGTCCTTTTCTTTGTACTCGAGCTTCCCGAAGGCCTGTGGTCAAACTGCTCCTGATAGGGAGCAGCCTGTTTGCTTTTGGGGATTTGTCTACATGTTTCCGTCACGTGGCAAACCTCTACAATGACTATGGTTCTCGACAGACCACATGTCCAAGTAGAAGTATTGATAGGCCATCAGATTTTCTTGTGACTAACGGAGCGATGGGATCGACAGCTGCGCTGAACTCAACTCCCGTCATCATTGTGGAGGCACGTAGTCGGGGAAGCTCGCTTCGCTACTCCAGTTTACGCAGCGGCGAGAGTGCTTTCGCTTGGCTCAAGAGATACTTCCGGAAGACTCCAACGCTTCCTGAGGCTTCGGGACCAACCGGATAGGCCAACGAGAACATCCGAGAAAAGGAGACTCCTTTGATCCGTGCTAACTTCAGCGTCCCTAAGGCAAGTTGATTGCGAGCAGCCCAGCGCGAAACAAAGGTGAAGCCTAGACCAGCCTCTACAGCGTTCAACAAGCCCTCGGTGGAGTCCAACTCCATGCGGATGACCAGGTCCTTCGCTTTGACGCCAGCACGGGTCAGCGCCTGCTCCACAATACGCCTGGATCCTGAGCCGACTTCTCGGGTCAGCAGTGGCTGCGTCCTGAGTTCCTCCAGTCTGATCTGCCGTTCCGCCCATTCATGGCTCGATGGTACGACCAGAACCAACTGATCTTCCATGAACGGCTCAATACGAACATCGTTGCGGTGCTCCGGTCCTTCAACAAGTGCGATCTGGATATCGCCTGACACGAGCACGCCAAGCATCTCATCAGTGTTTCCGCTACGAGCGGTGATCTTGACCTTAGGGTTATGGTGCAGAAAGCCGGCGATGAAATGAGGCAAAAGGTACTGCGCGATCGTCTGGGATGCGCCTAGATTCAGTTCGCCTGCCAACTCGCCATAGGCGTTTGCAACCGCCGCGAGCGCTTCGTCGCTGATTGCTTTCAGTTTTTCCGCAAACGGCAGCAGCGCAACTCCTCCGGGCGTAAGGGAGATGCGGCCTCCCGCTCGATCAAACAGCGGGAATCCAACTTCCTCTTCAAGCGCCTTGATCTGCTGCGTGACGGCTGGCTGCGTCAACAGCAGCGCTTCAGCCGCCCTACTGAAGTTCAGGTGGTGAGCCACGGCGCGAAAAACGCTCATACGGAAGTTCTCTATCATCAGGCACGATTATCTCTCGTTTCCTATGTGAGCCGTAGAGGCAGTTTCACGATCGCATTCGCGGTCTCGTCGGGATGGAAGCCAAGTTCAACTACCGCTGTCTAGAAGAGCCATCTTCTACACTCCTAACATCTCAGTCCCAAGCAAGATTGACACTCTGGCTTTGACTTCGTCCCGTATAGCCCTCACGTCATCCATTCGTAGACCCTTCGGGTCGCGCAAAGGCCAATCATCTCGCCGCAAGCCCGGGACATAGGGACACTTGTCTCCGCAACCCATCGTGATGAGTAAAGACGCGCCTTCGGCCAGTTCCTGCGTAAGCTTCTGAGGCTTAGCGTTTCTAAGGTCGATTCCGATTTCCTGCATTGCGGATAGAACTTCCGGGTGGACGCGAAGTCCCGGCTCTGTGCCAGCCGAAACCGCTTCCGCCTTGGTGTGATCGGCAAGTTGATTGAAGAAAGCTGCCGCCATCTGTGACCGGCCGGCATTGTGGACGCAAGCGAAAATGATCTCTTGCACGGTTTCCTTTCGAGGCTATTGCTTACCGATCTTGTCGATCTCTTTCTGAATTGCAAAGCCATCGAGGGTTCCAAGGGGGAGACTCAGGAAGAGACTGATACGCCGATCAAGTGCTTGGAACGCCTGACTGAACGCGCGGTCAATCTCGTCCTCCGTTCCCTGAACGGCGGCGGGATCATGAATACCCCAGTGCGCAGTCATCGGCTGACCCGGCCAGATAGGGCAAACCTCATTGGCTGCGTTATCGCACACCGTAAATACAAAATTTAGATGGGGCGAATCCGGAGTGGAGAACTCTTCCCAAGACTTGCTACGAGCACCTGTCGCGTCGAGTCCGGCCTTCTCCAGTTGACGAATGGCTTCCGGCCGAACGATTCCAGCTGGATGGCTTCCTGCGCTGAATGCCGTGAAGTTACCGTGCCCTTTGCGATTCATGATTGCCTCGGCCATGATCGAACGGACGGAATTGCCGGTGCAAAGAAAGAGAACGTTGTAGTGCGGCATGAGTGCTCCTTGGAACGTAGTTCGATTGCGGAACCGAAGGCTATGCGCAGCACTGAGGGCCACAGCAGCCTTTTAAATTCGCGGTATGCGGCTTGACTGCGTATACCTTCACGCTGGCCGCCGCGGCATTGACGTCATACTGCGAGAGCAGAGCCGTGAGATCCTCGTGCAGCGAAGGCTCAACCAGTGCTGGGGTGCAGCAAGCTGCCTCAACGACCTGGAACGGATTTGACGTGTCCATCGCTGGCGAACAGCCTCCCGCCTGGTTCTCCACCTTCGCGTAGGCATTCAGGTCCGCACCACTATCTACGATCTCGACATGCTCGAATCCGGCTGCGACCAGACCGGTCTTGTAGTCCTCAATCTTGATAGCTCCGGCTATGCAGCCCACATAAGCGGCCATGCTCTGCGCTACCGCTTCGGGAAGTTCATGTTTTAGCGCGATGTCGCTGACGGCCACCCTTCCTCCGGGTTTTAGAACGCGAGCAATCTCGCGGAAGACGGCAGGTTTATCTGGAGCAAGGTTCAGGACGCAGTTCGAGATGACGCAATCGACCGAGGCATCCGGAAGCGGAATCTGGTCAATCGTCGATTGATAGAACTCAACATTGGTATAGCCGCCGGTTTGGGCGTTCGCCCGTGCCCGCTCGATCATGGCGGTCGTCATGTCGATGCCGATAGCGCGGCCTGTTGGTCCAACCATCCTGGCTGCCAGAAATACATCCAGCCCCCCACCTGAACCCAGATCAACGACCACTTCTCCTGGCCGGAGATGTGCCGTAGCGGTTGGATTGCCACACGAAAGGCCCATGTTGGCCTCGGCGGGAATAGAGGTCAACTCTTCGGCGGTGTAGCCGAAGGCCTCTGCGACAGCCTGCACGCCCGAATGATGATTCGACAACGTACTCTCTGCGACCGCCCCATACTTTGACTTCACCGAATCCAAAAGCTGCTCTGACATATTACCTCCTCACATCTGCTTAGGTGAATATATGTCTTGCCTTCGCATTCGTCAAGGCGTATACATTGAGACATGGCGAAACAATCATTCAATGTCGAGAGATTCTTCCAGGCCCTCGGCGACAACACACGGCTCCGCCTCCTGAACCTGATGGGCGATCAAGAGATTTGTGTCTGCTACTTCGTCGAGATCCTCGGCGGTCCCCAACCGAAAGTTTCGCGACACCTTGCATACCTTCGCAGCGCGGGCATCGTCGCGGCGCGGCGCGAGGGAAAGTGGATGCATTACCGGATCGTCATGCCACCACACATCGGTGCCGCACAAATCCTGAAGCAAACCTTAGGCTGGCTTAAGGAAGATAAGGCAATGCAGGCGGATCGGACACGCCTCTCGAAGGCTTGCTATTCACCTTCTAAATACGCATTGCTCGACGGCGCACCCCTTCCAACCACGATCCAAGAATCATCTTGCGAGGCCTGCTGATGTCCACGGCTCCTTTTACTCAAGGGCAGATTTGCGCCCCTGCGGCCCGCAAGAAGCTCTCTTTTCTTGATCGCTACCTGACGTTGTGGATCTTCCTCGCGATGGCGATTGGTGTCGCGATTGGGCACTTCGTTCCATCTACTGCCGGATTCGTCAAACGGTTCCAGACCGGCACAACGAACATACCGATTGCCATCGGTCTCATCATTATGATGTTCGCGCCATTGGCGAAGGTTCGATATGAGAAGCTGGGCGAGGTGTTCCGCAACAAGCGCGTGCTAGGGCTGTCGTTGGTGCAGAACTGGCTCATCGGTCCGGTGCTGATGTTCCTGCTCGCCATCGTCTTTCTTCGGGGCGAGCCGGCTTACATGCGCGGTCTGATCTTGATCGGCATCGCCCGCTGTATTGCAATGGTGTTGGTTTGGAACGAACTGGCGGAAGGCGACACGGATTACGTCGCCGGCTTAGTCGCTATCAATAGCGTCTTTCAGGTTCTCTTCTATAGCCTCTACGCCTGGGCCTTTCTGACGGTTCTTCCGAAGTGGTTCGGTCTTGAGGGCAGCGTTGTCCAGATCGGTATCGGCCAGATTGCCAAGAGCGTAGGGATCTATCTTGGCGTTCCATTTGCAGCCGGGTTCATCACGCGGTTTGCGCTGATCCGACTGAAGTCCGAGGAATGGTATCGCACGCGGTTTATTCCCCGAATCAGTCCACTTACGCTGATCGCTTTGCTCTTTACGATCCTTGTGATGTTTTCACTGAAGGGCGATCTGATCGTCCGTTTGCCGCTCGATGTGGTGAAGATCGCGGTCCCGCTGGTCATCTACTTCCTCATCATGTTCCTGGTGAGCTTTTGGATGGGCAAGAAGCTGGGCGCCAACTACGCGCAGTCGGCGACACTTTCCTTCACTGCAGCTGGAAACAACTTCGAACTGGCGATCGCTGTTGCTGTCGCGGTGTTCGGACTGAATTCGGGGGAGGCTTTCGTCGGCGTAGTCGGTCCATTGATCGAATTGCCCGCCTTGATTGGGCTGGTCAATGTTGCTTTCTGGATGAGGCAGCGATTGTTTACGCCAGATACGGGTAATTTTGCGATTCATCCTGTCGAAGACGCACCGTAGTCAAACCGAAGACTACGCCAAAAGCCGGATCTTCTGATTTGCGGGTGAAGGTTCTATGTCCGTCTTCGTTGGTGAATCCAGAGAGGGGCGCGGGTGAAGGAACGGCCCCGCCACGCGCGCTGAAAGAGCGTGTAGTAGAAGGCGGGATGAGGGATGGGGAGAGACCGAAGTCTGTATGTCTTTTCTTAGCCGAGCAGATCGGCTTTTCTGTATGGAGGAGGAAAGGATATGGAGACGCGATCGTTTGTTGGGCTGGACGTACACAAGGTTAACATCGCTGTAAGTATCGCGGAAGACGGCAGGAATGGCGAAGTGCGGTTCCTGGGAACGATTCCGAACACGCCGGATGAGATCACGAAGCTGACGAAGCGGCTGGCGAAGCATGGTTCCCTCGACTTCTGCTATGAGGCCGGACCTTGCGGGTACGGATTCATCGTCAGCTCCTGCAGCTGGGCCATACCTGCATGGTCGTTGCGCCTTCATTGATTCCTCAGAAGCCTGGAGAACGGATCAAAACGGACCGCCGCGACTCTCAGAAGCTGGCGATCCTGCATCGTTCCGGCGACCTGACTGCGATGTGGGGTTCCGGATGCCGTGCACGAGGCCGTGCGCGACCTGGTCCGTGCAAGGCTCGATGCCGCCACGCAATACACGAAGGCCAGACAGCATCTACTAGCCTTCCTACTCCGCCAGGGCAGGATATACACCGCAGGCAAGAACTGGACGCAACGCCATCGCGTCTGGCTTGCCGCTCAGACGTGGGAGGTCAAGGCTCACCAGATCGTGTTCCAGGATTATGTGGAGGCGGTTTGGACGGCTCAACAGCGGAAAGACGTCCTGATCAAGCGGATAGAAGGCATCGTGAACGAGTGGTCGCTAGCTCCTCTGGTCCGCGCACTGCGGGTGCTGCGTGGGTTAGACCTGCTTTCGGCCACTACGCTCGTCGCCACGCTCGGCGACCTGAGCCGCTTCGATTCGCCTCGTCTGCTGATGGGCTACCTCGGCCTGGTGCCCTCGGAACACTCCAGCGGTGGATCGATCCGTCGGGGCGGCATCACCAAGAGCGGGAACCGCGAAGCGAGACACATGCTCGTCGAGGCCGCCTGGTGCTACCGCTATTCGGCCCGCGTCGCTCGCAAGAAGTCCGACCTGCTGGAACACGTTCCGAAGAGTGTGCGTGAGATCGCCTGGAAAGCGCAGACGCGTCTCTGCGGGCGCTACCGTGCGATGCTGGCCAAAGGCAAGAAGCCGACCGTTGTGGTGACCGCGCTTGCGCGAGAACTTGCCGGCTTCATCTGGGCCGTCGGCCAGGAGATCAAGATCACTACGGGAGCGGGCTGACGCAGAGCCCGTCATCGCCTGTGGTGTAGGGGGCCGGGCAACACGGTCACGGCAATCCTCGAGAACCCGATGGGGCCGGAGTCCAAGCAGCATCCGATGCCCGCCCGAAGTTCGAAGCAAGCCTGCGACGACACACGTTCGTGCGGTATCCAACCCGCGTATGAAAGTATGAGCGACTGTCGCTAACTGTCGCCCGGCTCCCAACCCTACGGGAATGCAAAGGCAAAGCTGCCTATGAAAGGTGGCTGGGAAAAGCTCGTGCCTACCCTTGACTAAAGACATGAAAGGGGGTTCTCCCGGCTCACATTTTGAGAGGCAAAGCGAAGCGCTTTCGCGGGAGAGTTTAGAGGGGCTGGCTGTTTGGCGTTTTTCGCTGGGGCTCTCTTCGTTGGTTGTGGAGGCACGAAGGCGGTTTCGGCTTCAGTAAGAAAGTCGAACTCACCTTCGCGTGGGATGACGACGTGTCCGGCAAGTGCGAGACGCAGGGCGAAGCGGGTTAGCTTATCGTCTGCGGTCGCGTCGATGGTGGAAAGCAGTACCTCTTCGGCACTGCGCTGTTCGTTTTCGTTGTCTCCTGTGATGTCTTCGGCGAGGTCGTCGGCAAAGGTGTAGGGGTCAAGGTTGACTATGGCGCAGAGCAAGACTCGGAGTTGCGTTGCGCTCAGGGTGGTTGGGGCATTCCCAATGATGCGCTGGAAGATGGCTTGGCGGCCTTTGATGATCTTGGCTCTGCGATTGTGCCCGGCTTCGATCTCCGCTTGCTCCCGCTCGAATTGCTGTTTGCGCTCCTCCTCGCT
Organism: uncultured Acidobacteriaceae bacterium; assembly: GCA_964247945.1. Lineage (GTDB taxonomy): Bacteria > Acidobacteriota > Terriglobia > Terriglobales > Acidobacteriaceae > Edaphobacter. The sequence goes on from CAXTWP010000118.1 coordinate 7,466, forward strand.
GCGCGGGCGTTCTTCCTCGTACTCGGCTCTCTGCCGCTCGAACTCGGCTTCCCGTTCTGCGGCTTCCTCCTCCGTCTCGGCTTCTGGCGCGGGGGCCATCGCTGGTACAGGATGTGCGGCTGCTTCGGCTGCTGCCTGTGGGTCATGCACTGGGCAATGCTTGTCCGTGCAAACCGTCAGCTTGCGGCCAAGCTGCTTGCCATAGACCACGATTGCGGTCTTGGCGGCTTCGCACGGCATCGCAGGTTCCGCGTCCGGGTTGTCGATCACGTCGGGAAGCTCCCGAACGTGGCCGCGTTGCACGGCTCCGGGTCGCTGCTCTTTGGGATTGCGCCAGCCGTTCTCGATCTGGACGAGTCCGGGGTAAGCGGCAAGCTCCCGGTCAAGGAATGCCTCCACCTTACCGTGGTAGCAAGCGGAGTCGAAGCATTGGTCGCCCTGTACATCGCAGAAGAGAGACGTATTGTGTCCGCTGCGGCGCGGGCAAGTGACGCACGCTCCGGCGGCGGGGTAAAGGGTCGGGTCTTCGCGGTCGAAGGGCGCATCCGCAAGGGATAGATAGAGGTTGGCCTGTATCCACGCGGCAACGTGCTTG
>CAXTWP010000119.1:0-360 GCA_964247945.1 uncultured Acidobacteriaceae bacterium
GCTTTCCCGCGTTCCTCAAGCCGCACGACGGCGGTGGATGGCGCGATGTCTTCCATGTGCATAGCCCACACGAGTTCTTTCATGCATACGACCGCACCCGCGATCTGTGCATGACGCTGCAGGCGGCGGTGAACTTCGACGAATACTTCCGCTGCTACGTCGTAGGACAGGAGGAGGTGCGCATTATGCCCTACGATCCCCGGCAACCGCACGAGAATCGTTACGTGATGGAGCCGCCCGACTATGAGCCGGCGCTGCTGGAACGGGTGGAGAAGGATGCGCTGACGCTGTGCCGCGCCCTGGGATACGACCTGAACACGGTCGAGTTTTGCGGTGGAAGATGGGGTTCCCTACGCCATC
>CAXTWP010000119.1:370-7972 GCA_964247945.1 uncultured Acidobacteriaceae bacterium
ATCCCGCGCCCGACGCGGACCTGCACTCGGTCGGCAAGGAAAACTTCGAGTGGATTGTCGACCGGGTGGCGAAGCTCGCGGTGAAAAAGGCGCAGGCGTCGGAGAGCTTCGATCCGGGGATGACCTGGTCGGCGTTCTTGGCCCTGAAGCCTGCGAGCGCGCCCGCGAAGAAGGTTGCGGCAAAGAAGACGCCGGCGAAGAAGGCTGCGAAGAAGACCCCAGCAAAGAAAACGGTATAAATACCCAATAGAGGCCGATATACATGGGAGCTACATGGGAACAATAGACGATGTGCGGAAAGTTTTTCAGGATCTGGTCGCACCTGACTTGAAAGCGTTGGCGGTGCGATTGGAATTGCTTGAGAAAGAGATGAAGCTGCGGTTCGATCAGGTAGAGAAGGAAATGAACAGCCGGTTCGAGCATACGGAGAAGGAGCTGAGCCGCCGGTTCGACCATGCGGAAAAGATGGAGGTTGAGCGGTTCGCGGCGGTGGAGAAGATGTCGGCCACCCGCCATGAGACGGCGATGAACACCATGGCCGCGAACCATGCCAGCATCATGAACATTTTGGACATGGATAAGCGTCTTTCAAGGCTGGAGAGCGAGCGCAAGTCTGAGCCGCAGCATTCATAGAGCGTTTGCGCGGACTTGCGGTAGAGTGGCAGCATCCATCAGACGAGGTTGTGTATGCGGCCCACGTTTTCACTCGGCATTGAAGAGGAGTATCAGACGGTAGATCCGGAGACCCGCGACCTGCGATCGCATGTAGCGACGGAGATGCTGTCGAGAGGCAAACTGAGGCTGGAGGAGCGGGTCAAAGCCGAACTGCACCAGTCGGTCATCGAGGTCGGCACACGGGTCTGCGCCAACATTCAACACGCGCAGGAGGACCTTTTCGATTTGCGGCGGAACATGATCCGACTCGCCGAAGAGAATGGCTTGCTGCTGATTGCCGGGGCCACGCACCCGTTCGCGGATTGGCGGGTGCAGGAGATCTATCCCGATCCGCGTTACGCGCAAGTGGTCGAAGACCTGCAATTGGTGGCGCGGGCGAACCTCATCTTCGGCCTGCATGTTCATGTTGGCATCGAGGACCGCGAGGCCGGCATACGAATCATGAACTCGCTGCGGTATTTTCTGCCGCATATCCTGGCGCTCTCGACCAACTCACCGTTCTGGATGGGGCTGGAGACGGGATATAAGAGCTACCGTGCGAAGGTGTTTGAGAATTTCCCGCGGACCAACCTGCCCGATAGTTTTGCGAGCTACTCGGAGTTCGAGAGCTATGTGAATCTGCTGATCAAGACGGGCTCCATCGATAATGCGAAAAAAATCTGGTGGGATGTACGGCCGCATCCGTTCTTCGCGACGGTCGAAGTGCGGATCTGCGACATTCCCATGCGCGCGAAGGAAACGATAGCGATCGCGGCCCTGATCCAGGCGACGGCGGCCAAGCTCTACAAGCTGCACGAGCGCAACCTCGACTACCGCCAATACTCGCGAGCGCTGTTGATGGAGAACAAGTTTCGCGCGGTGCGGTACGGCCTCGGCGGCAAGCTGATCGATTTCGGCAAGGAAGAAGAAGTACCGGTTCGGGAGTTGATACTCGAATACCTTGCCTTTGTCGATGACGTGTTGGACGAGTTAGGCAGCCGCAAGGAGATAGGCTACATCCATACCATGTTGGAACAGGGCTCGGGCGCGGACCGGCAGTTGAAGGTGTACCGGGAGACCGACAGTTTGAAGAGTGTTGTCGACTTCATGGCCCGGGAAACCAGAGCCGACCTGTAACCTCCGGTACATCTCCGATGTACGATGGTGTAAAGAGATGAGGGACCCGCAATGACGACAAGCCTAGTGAGTGGGACGACCGATAAGACGCTGGACGGGCCGGGGCAGGCGGGCGGCGCCGAGACGTTGCGTGCAACTTCTTTTCCCGACGGCTTCAAGGCGGGTGCGCACAATGCTGTGACCACTTGTCTGCGGATTCAGCCAATGGAAAAGGTGACGCTCATTACGGACGAAAGCTGACTGCCGATCGCGGCATCAGTGGGCGTGGAACTCGATGAAATCGGTTGTGTGTGGAACGCGTTTGTGCTGGAGACAGAAGCTGCGCGTCCTCTCGCGGGGATGCCGCCCGCCGTGCTTGAGGATATGGAAAGCTCCCAGGTGAGCATCTTCGCGGTCACGGTGCAGCCGAACGAGCTGCGCAGCCGGATGCAGATGACCGATGTGGTGAACCGCCGGCGGATGCGCCACGCCCACATGGTCAACATCACGCCCGAGATCATGATGCAGGGCATGCGGGCGGACTTCCAGGCCATCGACCGGCTGAGCCAGGCGGTGCTCGACAAGGTGCGCGCGGCGACCTATGTGCGGGCGACTACCGACGCCGGCACTGACATCCACGCCGAGCTTTCCCCCGAGTACAAGTGGTTTAAAACCTCCGGCATTATCAGCACCGAGAAGTGGGGTAACCTGCCCGGCGGCGAGTGCTTTACTGCGCCCGGCGAGGTGAACGGCGTCTTTGTAGTGGATGGCGTGGTTGGCGACTTCCTCTGCTCACGCTACGGTCTGCTGCACAAGACGCCGCTGACGATCAACATCGAAGCCAACCGCATCACCAAAGTCTCCTCCCTCAACAAGAACCTGGAGCGGGACTTCTGGGCCTACACCCACACGGACGCCAACTCCGACCGCGTCGGCGAGTTCGCCATCGGCACCAACATCGGCGTCGAGCGGGTGATCGGCAATATCCTTCAGGATGAGAAGTTCCCCGGCGTCCACATCGCGTTTGGCGACCCCTATGGCGCGCACACGGGAGCGCCGTGGCGTTCGTCGACCCACATCGACGTGGTGGGGCTGGGCTTTAACATCTGGCTTGGGAACGCCGCCGGCGAGGAGCAGGTCATGCGCGACGGCGAATTTCTGCTGAAGGCTTAACCCACCTGCATGGAGTTCTTTCTGGAGTCGGCCAGGCTGAAGTTCCGCCATTGGACCGAGGATGATCTGCCATTGGCGATCAGTCTATGGGGCGATCCTGAGGTGTCGTTCTACTTAGGGGGAGTACTGGACGAAGAGCAGTGCCGCGCGAAGCTGCGCACTGAGTTGGACCGGCAGGAGCGATTTGGCGTGCAGTATTGGCCGGTGTTTGAGCGCGTTACCGGAGAGTTCGTCGGCGCTTCGGGGCTGCGGCTCTTCCACGGTCAGGCCAGGGTTCTGGAGCGGTAAGTTCGGCGAAGAGGCGGCCCGGGCGGTGATCGGGTACGCGTTCCAAACATTGAAGCTGAAAACCTTGTTCGCAGGGCACAATCCGGACAACATTCATTCCAAGGCGCTCATGGCGCGGCTCGGCTTCACGTACACGCACGACGAGCCATGGGGTCCGCTCAACCTGATGCATCCGTTCTACTGCATGGAGCGCGTCGAAGAGTAAGCGCATCCAACGCGGTATGGAGACTTTAGCAAAGAAGCAGCTGGGCAACTCAGACATGGACCTGACGCGGATCGGGTTCGGCGCATGGGCGATCGGCGGCGGCGATTGGGCGTTTGCGTGGGGCCCACAGGACGACGCGGACTCCGTCGCCGCTATCCGGAAAGCGCTGGAGCTTGGCGTCAACTGGATCGACACAGCGGCGGTCTACGGGCTGGGCCACTCGGAAGAGGTAGTTACGCGGGCACTCGAGGGCACTGCGGCCAGGCCGTATCTCTTTACCAAATGCGGCATGGTGTGGAACGACAAGCGGGAGATCGACCGAAGCCTGAAGCAGATCAGGCGGGAGTGCGAAGCTAGCCTGCGCCGACTGAAGGCCGATGTCATCGACCTCTACCAAGTTCATTGGCCAATTCCCGACCAGGAGCTTGAAGAGGGCTGGACCGCCATGGCGGAACTACAGCAGGAAGGTAAGGTCCGCTGGATCGGCGCATCGAACTTTTCGGTCGCGCAGATGGAGCGGGCCATGAAGATCGCGCCGATCACGTCGCTCCAGCCGCCGTACTCGATGATCAACCGAGCCGTCGAGGCGGAGATCCTGCCGTTCTGCGAAGCGCAGGGAATCGGCGTCATCAACTACTCGCCGATGCATTCGGGTCTGTTGACGGGCGCGATGACCCGTGAGCGTGTCGCGCAGTTCCCGGATAACGACTTCCGCAAGAAGGCGAAGAACTACCAGGAGCCGCAGCTCTCAAAGAATCTTGAACTGGCGGAGTTGATGAAGGCCATCGGCGCGCGGCACGACGTGAGCGCAGGCGTGGTGGCGATCGCGTGTACGCTGCACCATACAGCCATCACAGCGGCGATCGTCGGCGGGCGCAGCGCGAAACAGGTGGAGGGCGTCTTTCCCGCCGCCGGCTTCGTGCTGCCGGAGGACGACTTTGCCGAAGTCCAGAACTTCCTGGCTGCCAACCTTTAGCTTGGAAGTTCCCGACCTTGTGTAGCGCCGGGAGCTCTGGCGTTAGACTGTTGCGATATGCTGGAGCCCTTTCGATCCGACTTCAACGCCCGGTTTACCCGGAGCAAATACTCTGCGCTCCTCGCTCAGGTCCAGGCACGGACCCGTACCCCGGAGATCGAATTCCGCGTCTGCGAGACGCCGTGCTTCTTCCCTAAGACGATGCTGGACGAGATGGCCGCCATCGGTGCAGAGCTTACGCATCAGCTCGTCGGAAGCTCTGCGTATAGGAAGGCCGCCGCCGCAACGGTGCCGGAGCCGTACTGCGTGACCAACGAGTCGGCGCATCCGCACTTCATGACTGTCGACTTCGGGCTGGTGCGCGGGGCGGATGGTCGGCTCGAACCGAAACTGGTCGAGCTCCAGGCCTTTCCGTCGATCTTCGGGTATCAGGACGTGCTGGCTCGTCAATATATTGAGACCTACGGTCTATCGGAAGATCTACGCTGGCTGTTTGGGAACATGGATGAGGAGAGCTGCTGGGACTTGCTGCGGCAAGTGATCCTCGGCGGCCATGCGCCGGAGCAGGTGGTGCTGACGGAGACCGAGCCCGAGCGGCAGAAAACCCGGCCCGACTTCCACGTCTATGAAGACAGGCTTGGCATCGCCACGGTTGACATCGCGACACTGCGCAAGCAAGGACGGCGGCTGTTCTACGAGCGCGACGGTCGATGGATGCCCATCAAACGAATCTACAATCGGGCTATCGTCGATGAGCTGGTGCGTAACCGGATCAGTCTGCACTTCGATTACCGTGACGACCTCGACGTCGAGTGGGCGGGTCACCCGAACTGGTACTTTCGAATCAGCAAGTTCTCCTTGCCGTTCTTAGCACATCGGGCGGTCCCGGGCACGGTCTTCCTTGATGCATGGTTTCGCGGTGAAGGCAGAGAACTGCTGCCCGAGGATCAGACCAGGCTTATTTTGAAGCCGCTCTATTCCTTTGCGGGCCGTGGAATCCAGTTTAGCCCCAGTAAAGGAGAGCTAGAATCCATTCCGGTTACGGAGCGGCATCTATACTTGCTTCAAGAGCGGGTAAACTTCGAGCCGGTGATCATGACGCCTTATGGCTTGACGCAGGCGGAGATACGTATTCTGTACCTTTGGCCGGAAAGACAGGACTTGTTACCGGTAACCAGTCTGGTGCGGATGGGTCGCGGCATGATGATGGGAGTCGATCATAACAAGGACCTGGAATGGGTTGGAGGGTCCGCGGGGTTATTCCTATAGAGGTAACCGCAGTGCTTTTTATGCACGAAAAACAAACGTCGACCTTTGTCGTTCCAATAGACTAAAGTCATCGGTACAGCAAAAACCGCATTGAAAGAGAATGCATGACGCAGGTGGCAGCATTAAGCGAAACACCCGCATTGGTAATCCCGATCCGGCAGAACCCTGTTCGCGCGGCGGTACGGTTCCCCATCCAACTGCCGTTGACGATCAAGACGGTCTACGGAGAGTTTGAAGGCATGACGGAGAACATCTCCGCGAACGGGCTTTTGTTGGTTTGCGCCTACCTTCCAGAGTTCGACGGTGCAATCGAGTTTACGATGGCCATGCCCGCGGAGATTCTGGGCATGGAAACGGATGTATGCATCCATTGCATCGGACGCATCGTCCGCCGCGAGCCGGGACCAGACCGGATCAAGGCAGCGATAGTGATTGACGAATACTTCCTAAAGGTCTGAAGACTATGAGTGGTGAAGTCGTGCATGAGAATGGAGTGGATCGCTCCGAAGCATCAACCGCGCCGCCCGGCATTCGCGTGATTCTGGCGGACTCACAGGCGATCTATCGTGTCGGCATCCGCAAGGTATTTGCGCTTGAGGATGATATCCGCGTCGTGGCCCAGGTGGAGTCATTGGCAAACCTCCATGCGGCCTTGCAGCGCTACCCTACTGATGTGGTGGTGCTGGAAGGGCAGTTGCTTGCCGGTTCTCTCGAAGCGATTCCAGACCTGGTGCAGCGCGCGCCGGACGCTAAGCTGATCGTCCAGGTGGTGGAGAGCGATGAGGGACACACCGTCGAGCTTTACCGGCGTGGGGTGCGCGGCGTGGTGCCCCGGTCCATTACGCCCGATCTGCTGATCAAGTGCGTCCGAAAGATCGCCGCCGGTGAGACCTGGATCGACAACCGCTCCGTGAGCTGGGTGATCGACGCCTATCGGTCGCAAGCCTCCTCCCTGACCAATCCAAAGACGCAGCCTAAGCTCTCAAAGAAAGAACTGGCGATTATCAGCTGCATCACGCGCGGCATGCGGAACAAAGAAATCGCATATCAGATCGGCACCACTGAGCAGGTTATCAAAAACTATCTCCGCAAGGTCTATGACAAGTTGGGCGTCTCGGACCGGTTGGAACTGGCGCTCTACTGCCTGCACCACCAGTTGCTGAAGCAATACATGGAAGGCGACAGCGCGCCGCTGCGGGCCGAGGAATCGGCAAATCAACTTCGGGCCAAGGCGTAGTCTTAGCCATCAACGTTGATGCGTTGCATCGATCGACGGCTTTCTTTATTGCTTGTTGATTTCGACATCGATGGTGAACTTGATATCGTCGCCGAGCATGGGAGCGCTGTACTTCGAGCCGAAGTTGAAGTCCTTGCGGCTCAGGGTTCCGGTGGCCGAAAACCCGCTTACGGTCTTGCCGCCCATGCCCTTCTGCGGCGGCGAGGGGCCGTCAACATCGAGCGTGACCGGCTTGGTGACTCCGTTCAGCGTAAGATCGCCGGTCATCTGAAGCTTACCGCCGTTCCTGGCGATCAAGGTCGACTTGAAATTCATGCTCGGATTCTTGTCGACATCGAAGAAGTCGGGCGATTTCAGGTGCTTGTCGCGCGCATCATTGCCGGTATTTACCGTTGAGGTTTGCAGAGTGGCGTCAATCTTCGACTTGGTGATATCTGCATCGTCGAGGACCACCGTGCCCTTGACGCCGCTGATGGAGCCGCGCACGTTGGAGACGCCTAGGTGGCGAATCTGGAAGTCAACCTGGGAATGGGCGGAGTCCATCATCCAGGTCGAGGTTTGTGCCTGAGCATGGGGGGCGAACGTCAGGGCGGCGACAAAGGTGACGGCTAAAAGCTGTTTGAGTCTCATCGTGCGGACTTCCTTTTCTCCGACAGATACTACGCTTCCTTTGTAGCGCATAGG
>CAXTWP010000120.1:0-7964 GCA_964247945.1 uncultured Acidobacteriaceae bacterium
GGTCACCATCCATCCCCAGTCCACAGTCCATTCATTGGTGGAGTTCGTCGACGGCAGCATTCTCGCCCAAATCTCCGTTACGGACATGCGCCTCCCGATCCTTTACGCCCTCAGTTATCCCGAGCGTATCGCTGTGAAAGACAAGGAATCCCTTACCTTCAACCTTGCCGACCTTAGCCGTCTCGACTTTGCTCCGCCCGACCTTGACCGCTTCCCTTGCCTGCGCCTCGCCTACGAGGCAGCCGCCACTGGCGGCACTGCCTGCATCGCCCTTAACGCCGCCGACGAGATTGCCGTGGCCGCCTTCCTGTCCGGTCAAATCCCTTTCTTGGGCATTCCTCGTACAATAGGGCAGGTGCTTGCGGTCACCCCCGTCTCCCGGCCCTCGTCTATCCGCGAGGTGCTCACGGCCGATGAACATGCCAGGGCCCGCGCCCGCGAGATCGTCGCCTCCGTAGTGTAGGCGCACTTACGAAAGGTTTGCTCTCCTATGTCGACCGTTATTGAACTGGCCATCGTTCTAGGCATCATGGTTCTCGTTCACGAGTTCGGCCACTTTGCCGTCGCCAAGCTCTGCGGCATCCGGGTCGAGGTCTTCTCCATCGGCATGGGTAAGCGGCTCTTCGGCTTCCAGCGCGGCGATACAGATTACCGCATCTCTCTGCTTCCCCTCGGCGGCTATGTCAAGATGTCCGGCGACACCCCCGGCGAGACCCCATCCGGCGACCCCGGCGAGTTCAACTCCCATCCCCGTTGGCAACGCGTGCTGGTTGCCCTTGCCGGTCCCATCGCCAACTTCATCCTCGCCTTTGGTCTGATGACCGTCGTCGCGATGCTGCATAATGAGGTGCAGCAGTACATCGACAGCCCCGCCCTCACCGACTACGTCCCCGCGCACTCCCTAGCCTCCGCCGCCGGCCTCCATTCCGGCGATCTCATCGTCCGCTACGACACGATCGAGAACCCCACGTGGGAGCAGGTCGCCATCCGCTCCCTGCTCAACCTGAACCGCACCGTCCCGTTCTCCTTCACCCACGACGGCCGCCGCACCGATACCACCTTCCTCGTCGAATCGAAAGGTGCCCCCGAGACCTTCGCCCTCGACAAGCTGGGCCTCATCCCTCGAATGCAATCCACCCCGGTGCAGATCGCCGAGCTTGAACCCACCATGCCCGCCGCCAGGGCCGGACTCCAACCCAAGGACCAGATTGCCGCCATCGACGGCCTCCAACTGCACTCGGTACCGGCGCTGCTCGCTTACCTACAGGATCAGGCCGGCAAGCCTGCCAGCCTAAATGTTCTGCGCGGTACACCCTCGCCCCAGACGTTGAACGTTCAGATTACCCCGGAGTTCGACAAAGCCAATGATCGTTACCGCCTCGGTTTCCTTCCTTATCAGCCGCCCGTCAAGGTCGAGAAGCTGCCTCTAGGCAAGGCCATGGCTGCCTCTTGGGCATTCAATCTGAAAAGCTCCTCGCTCATCCTTGAAGTGGTAAAGGGTATGTTCACGCGCCATGTCTCGGTGCGCAGTCTCAGCGGTCCTATCGGGATTGGCCAGCAGGTGCATCAAGCGGTTGAGATGCCCGGTTGGATGCCTCTCGCCGGCCTTATGGCCTACATCAGCCTGAATCTCGGTATCTTCAACCTGCTGCCGTTTCCCATCCTCGACGGCGGCATGATCACCTTCCTCGGGATCGAGAGCATCATCCGCCGCGACATCAACCAGCAGGTTAAAGAACGCGTCTATCAGGTCGCCTTCGTCTGCCTGCTCATCTTCGGCGTTCTGGTCATCTTCAACGATCTCTCGAAACTTGCGTTTTTCTCCAAACTCCGGCCATAGAGGCGGCACCCGACTTGCTCGGGGCCGCTTCAACCCCGGCCACGCTCTTGGATCCGCGCGACGCCGGAGTCGTCACCATCGTGCTGGTGTCCTTCAACGAGACGTCGTCCTCGTCGTACCACCTCATCATCGAGTTGGCGAACCGAAGCTATGTCCTCCAGCATTTTCATGCCGTCCTTCAGGTAGCGCATCCGGCTGCGCTCATCGGTCCCTAGGTCGCCGGTTCCTCCGCCACCTTGTACTTCAGCTTGCGCGCCATAAAACAGCTTTCCGGGTCAAATCCCAATGGCTCGATCTGTCGCAGCCGAAAGATGATCTGGGCAGCGGGCCGCCGGAAGGCCTCAAAGCCGCACTGGTATCCGAATCGATCTGCCCGCTCTCGCTAAAACCAGGTACAACAATACTTACTTGAGGATGTGCCATACCGTTCTCGTACCTATTCGTTCGGCACCCGTATTGTCTATTTCCGAACAGCTCTGTAGGTGTTACGGAACGTTGAAGGCATACGTTGAGCTTTCGACAAATGGCTACGACCAAGTTACGAAGTCTTCTAGCCCTCTATGAACCGTCGAATGCGATCCGCGCGTACAGCAGTCTCAACAAAACCGCGCTCGAACAAGCCTCGCCTGATACACTCACCCCATGCCGCTGGACGACGCTAACGTCTATCCTCCCCCGCCGCCGCCGCCATCATATCCTCCAGCCGGGGCCTATGTTCCCCGCTCTTTTGCGTATGCCATGCCGCCGCGCCCTCGCCGCTCAGCTTGGTTCTATATCGGTGTTATCGGCGGATCGCTTGCTCTGGTGACTGCGGTTGTTGCCGGGATCGTCTGGGGTGCTCTCGGCAAGAACGATCGTTCGTCCTTCTTCAACACCGATCAGATCGCCATCGTCGACGTGACCGGCGTCATCCTCTCCGCCGATAAGATTGATTCTCAGCTCCGCTCCTTCGCCTCCGACGACCAGGTTAAGGCCATTGTCCTCCATATCGACTCCCCCGGCGGCGCCTCCTCGCCCTCGCAGGAGATCTACCATGAGGTGCTGCGACTCCGCCAGGAGCACCCCAAGAAGAAGATCGTCGCCTCCATCGACTCCGTCGGTGCCTCCGGTGCCTACTATATCGCCTCCGCCTGCGACCGCATCTACGCTAATCAGGCCTCGGTCGTCGGCTCCATCGGCGTCGTCATGGAGTGGACCAACTACGGCGAGCTAATGCGCTGGGCCAAACTAAAGAGCGTCGACATCCACGCCGGCGACTTGAAAACCGCAGGCGATCCGACCCGCGATCCGACCCCACAAGAGCAGGCCTACTTTCGGTCGCTCGTCGACAACATGTATGGCCAGTTCATCCACGATGTCGCGGTCGCCCGCCACACCACCGACGACAAGATCAGGCCGCTCGCCACCGGCCAGGTCTGGACTGGCCAGCAGGCCCTAGGCCTTGGCCTGATTGATCGTGAAGGCGGTCTTCGCGTCGCGCTGATGGACACCGCCAAAGACGTTGGCATCTCCGGCGAACCAACGGTGGTGCGTCCCACGCATCAGACCAGCGTCATCGCCCAGCTGCTTGCCGGTTCGGATTCGCTCTTCCCTGATCCCGCTAAACTCCTCCAGCACGCGCCCGGCTTTTACTTTCTGTGGAAATAGGCTCTATCTTTGCGCAAGAGCATCGACGTCCGCGAACGCCGAGAACGGCGCTATGGAAAACGTCGCGGAACGCCTGACATTGTCTCCATTACAATCGTCCATAACGACAGCAAGGCCCGACGTGGCCAGGCTGAAGGGAGAGTCCATGACCAAAGCAGACCTCGTCGACAAAGTCACCCGCCTCGGCGCTCTCACGCGTCGCGACGGCGCGGGCATCGTCGAGACTCTCTTTGAGTCCATCATCGGCGCGCTCAAATCCGGCGATAAGATCGAGGTCCGCGGCTTCGGCAGCTTTCGTACCCGACAGCGCAAGTCCCGCACTGGCCGCAATCCCAAGACCGGCGACAAGGTCGAGGTTCCCGCCAAGCGCGTCCCCTTCTTCAAGCCCTCGAAGGAATTACGCGATGCGGTCAATCCGACGAGTGCCAAACCGGTCGGGAAGAAAACCCTTGCCGAAATGCAGGCTATCGACCCCCACCACCCACCCGCCATGTAGCAATGAAGTCTCTGCAATGAGTTCTTGCGCTCTGTGCTTATCAGCCGTCGTCATACTCGCGCATAGGACTACTGGTCGTCTTTACCTCCGCCAGCAATGGCATAGTACCCTTTACGGGCCTGGACCTTCTGGTCCTTGGCGCAGGCGATGTTGAGCTTGCGGAAGGTGCCGTCGGCCTTGAGGTTGGTAGGCGTATAGCTGGCTAGATATTGCGTACGCAGTTCGTCCTGGATCTGGTTGAAGGCGTCCTCCAACTTGCGGCCGTTATTGCCCACGTCGATTACGCGCCCCCCCGTATCGGCGGCTAGCTGACGCATATCGCGGTCGCCCATGGCACCGATGTTGAAGCCTCCGCCGCCGTAGAAGCCGCGATCTGCGATAAGAATGACGTAGATGATGGCGTTTGCCTTCTGGGCCGCCTCGGTCGCGGTCTTCAGCGTCTCCTGCGAGCCTTGGTCGCCGCCGTCGGTCAGCATCACGAGGATCTTGCGGCCAGCCTCCTGGCGCAGCTTGTCGTGGGCGGCAAGGTACACAGCATCGTAAAGCAGCGTTCCGCGCGCCTGGCCATGGCCGGTTACAGAGCCCGTGCCCGCGCCGGTGTTGATGGTCGCCTTGTTGATAGCGCGGCGTATCTCACCGGCGGAGTTCGTGTAGTCCGCGAGCAGATCAACGTTGATGTCAAAGGAAATTAGAAAGGCTTCGTCCTTGGGGGTAAGGACCTCCTTGAGGAAGCGCGCTCCTGCGTCCTGTTCAAGCGGGAGAACGTTGGTCTGCGAACCGGATGTATCGAGCAGGATGCCGATGGTCAGCGGCAGGTTCTTCTCCTGCGTAAAGTTCTTAATCTTCTGCGGAACCTTATCTTCCTCAATGGTGCAGTCGTCCTTATGCAGGTTGGTGATGTAGCCCTGCTTGTCGCGCACGGAGAAGTAGACGTTAACCAAGTTGACGTTGACCTGGAGGGTCTGGAGGTCCTCGTTGACCGCCTGAGCCGGGGCATCGCTTGCCGGAGGCGGGCCACTGGGGGATGGGGCCTCCTGCGCGGCAAGCGGAAGGGCGAGAGCGAGGGTCATGAGAGACAGGGTAGTAGCCGGGAAGCGCATAGTCCTGATTAGACGATGAAGAAGGCCTTGGTGTCTCGCAAGGATTGCATGAGTGTCTGCACGAGAACAGCTACACCAGAGGGGCACCCAGTGTAGGACGGGTCGCGTCCAATAAAACGCAGAGAGTCGTGAAGCAGGTCGTTGCTGATATTCTCAAGCTTGGTAGTCGAGAAGGGGAGTTCCCGGGTGAAACAGAGTGTTCTAGCAGGAATGCTGGCGTGTATGCTGCTTGGTCAGCAGACAGCGTCGTCTGGAAGCGCACAGAGTACGGCCTCGCCGCAACAAACCGTTTCAGATCCGCCGCAACAGCAGCAGACCATTCCTGACGCACCCAAGCCGCAGGCGCTGCCGATTGGATCGATCACGCCCGGCAAAGGAACGACGCCGACTTCGAACGGCGACGCGACCCCAGACGACCAGGCCGCGCCGGGAGCGGGCCTCCCGAATACACCCTTGTTGCCCCAGGTGCATGAGGATGATGGGCCGGCACCGGATCTGCCCGCCACAGGCGAGGGCGCAACCTACCTTATCCGGGTTGGCGTCAACTTCGTCGATATTCCGTTTACCGTAAAGGACAAAAAGGGGCAGCTCGTGCCGGGGCTGACGTGGCGCGATGTACGAGTGTATGAGAATGGTCTGCGCCAGAAGATGCAGTTATGGACCGTCGATCCCTTCCCGCTCTCAGTTGCTCTAGTCATTGATCAGAGCATGACGCACGACGAGATGACCAAGGTAAACAACGCGCTGGGGGCGCTACAGGGGGCCTTCAGCAATTATGATGAGGTGGCCGTCTTTACCTATAACAATGGCCCACAGCAGCAAACCGACTTTACGGGCGGGCAAAGCGCGCGGTTGAACGCGGTGCTCGAGCGATCGAAGGGCGCGGGACGCGATGCCCTCTTGGCTGGCTCTCTCGATGGTCCGCTTTCCCAGACGACGAATATCAATAACCAGCAGTTTGACCCGAATACCGCGCCCATTCGCAACCAGAGCGGAATCACACTGAACGCTCCGCGCGATGTGCACACTTTGAACGACGCAATCCTTGCCGCGGCGCAAGCGACGACCAAGGCTGGCCCTGGACGACGGCGGATCGTCTATGTCATCGGCGACGGCAAGGAGTACGGCAGCACGGCGAAAACCAAGGATGTGATCAAGTACCTACAGACGAACAAGATCGCCGTTTACGCCACCATGGTGGGCGACTTCAAAATACCGTACACGGGCTTCATCGACCGTATCCATCTGCCACTGACCATGCAGGACGACATTCTGCCCGTGTACGTAGGAGCGACTGGTGGCCAGGTGGATACCGAATTCCGTACGGCGGGAATCGCTCGGAGCTTCAGTAGAATCGCTGAAGAAGTGCGCACGCAGTACACCGTTGGCTATTACTCCCGGGAACCGTTCATTGACGGCAAGTACCGGAAGATCGAGGTCAAGGTGCTTCGGCCCAATCTCACTGTCATCGCCAAAGACGGCTATTATCCCACGGCGGGCGATTCGCGGCCACGGACAGTTCAGGCACAGTAGTTGTGAGCCGTATGCATAGCTTGATGCAGGGAAGCGCCCCGCTTGCGCTGCTCGCCGCCCTCGCTTGGGGCGGTGGCGACTTTTCGGGCGGCATGGGCGTCAAGACAGTCGGCGGCACCGTTGGCGGGGCGCTGCGCATCGTGTTGCTCAGCCACTTCACCAGCCTTACCGCTCTGTTGATCTACGCCTCACTGCGCGGACTTTCCTTTCCGCACGGTGCCTTGCTGGCGTGGGGTCTGGCTGCCGGCGCGGCGGGAGGATTGTCACTGACAGCTTTTTACATCGCACTGGCCCAGGGGGCGATGGGTGCACCCGCGGCGGTCAGCGGTCTTCTAGCGGCCGCAATCCCTGCGGCGGTATCGATCGCTGCGGAAGGCTGGCCGGGAACCTTGCGAGTGCTGGGCTTTGTCGTCGCGGGCGCGGCTATATGGCTGATCGCGGCAGGAGCTCCCCCGGAAACTACTGGTGCCGGATGGTTGATGGGACTAGCTGTCGGAGCGGGAGCAGGCTTCGGTCTCTACTTCGTCGCGCTTAGAATGGCTGGACCCTCCGGACCGGTGTGGGCGATGGCGACCGCGCGCATTGGCAGCCTTACCGTCTGCTCACTGCTATTCGGGGCGTTGACACTTAGGAGGAAAGCTGCGGGAGCTTCGATCACGCCAAGAGCATTCCTGTGGGTCGGGATGACAGCAGCGCTTGATACGTCCGGGAACATGCTCTTTGTGGCTGCCACTCGCACCGGCCGTTTGGACGTGGCGGCGGTGCTTGCTTCGCTCTATCCAGCTTCAACGATTCTGCTGGCCGCGTGGACACTGAACGAGAGACCAACGCGACGGCAAGGAATGGGCATGGTTGTTGCCGCGGTGGCCGTCGTAATGATTACCGTATAGCAAAACTTACTTGATCACTGTTTCTTCCGCCTTCGGCGTCACGGTATGGACTGTCTCGCCCGGCTTGGTCACGTCATCAGTGACACCCTTCATGCCATCCTTAAAACCGCGCAGACCTTCACCCAATCCCTTGCCAAGTTCCGGCAACTTCTTGCCGCCGAAGAGCACAAGCACAACGACTGCGATCACGATCAGATGTGTCGGTGTAAAGAGTTCACCCATAACTTATTCTCCTTGTAGCCTCGCGTCAGGCGGCACCTCTCATTGTCGCACAGACGCCGTCATGCTAGTTACGATGCAGACCGTCAACCGGACGTGTCCCCGTCGATATATCCTAGAGCCACAAGGCTGTGTGCTGGCCGCAGGGATGACAAGAAATCTGGAGAACGATTTGCATTTTTTTCATAAAACAAGGGCTGGATTGAAGCGGATCGCGGCCCAGGTGCCGACCGGAATGA
>CAXTWP010000121.1:0-7922 GCA_964247945.1 uncultured Acidobacteriaceae bacterium
TGATAGCGCTTGAACCGCGGCCGAGTGGGCGGCCGAAATCGTTCCACCAGGTCTGGCCGAAGTGGTAGCTGTCGGATAACGCCGGACCGGCGATGGTGCCGTACCGGGTATAGGCGGATTCCAGCACAACCCCACCGGTATCGTCCGGCTGCTCAAGCTCCTTGCGCAGATCGTCCAGCAGCCTAGCGGCTTCCTCGTTTGCCGCATCGCTGAACTCATATGAGAAGAGCGTTGCCTCTACCTCGCGCACCTGTCGCAGGCACTCCCGGCGAGTCCAGGGCCGAATCGATACATTCCGTGAGGGGATGAATCCCATGGCGGCCAGGCGTTCCAGGGCTGGATAGATCCAGCTGTCCATCGGAACGTTGGTGGAACCATGTCGGTCGTCTTCGGCAATCGTTGCCTGAGAAGACGAATCAGCGTCGGAGATGGACGAGTTCGGGCGCGTTTGCGCTCCCGCTCGCGGCGAACACAGCAGCAGGGCAAGCATAGCCGCCGTACTCAACCTGTGAAGGACTTGCTTGCAAGCGTTTGCCTTCGGCCCGCTATAAATCGTGACGATCTCCAGGCCGGGCAAGCTGGCCGCGCACTCTCGCATACCGGAAGTATATCGATGCCCCGGTCACTCTCGCTTGAACGTAGGACCCGGTCAATGTCTCTCCCCGGCGATCTTACCCGGGCCGCCGCGTGTCGAATCCGCTATGCTGATAGAGATCACCCTGGCCGGCAGGTTCGGTCGCGATTCAAGTTGAACGGAAAGACAGGGAAGTCCTCTTGAAACGAAGTACGCTGTGGAAGCTCGTAATGTGCCGGATCGCCTGGGTTGTCATTGCTGTCGCGTTCTTCAGCCGGGCGAGTTTCTCCGCTGTTGTCCAAGACCCAACCAATCCGCAGCAAAATCCGTTCTCCGCCCAGCCTCCCCAGACAACGACTACGCAGCAGCTCCCTCTGGACACAACGGTGCCCGCATCGATACCGGTCGGGCCGCGAGTGCTGACCCAGCAAACGCCGGCGCGCGGCGACCAGCAGCAGGACTCTGATCTAAGCACAGGGCGGGGCCGCGGCGGCAACCAGAACCTGCTCGAGCCGCCGGTCCCCCTCACGGCCTTTCAGCGGCTGGTTGCGGCATCGCTTGGCCGGGTGCTGCCGATCTTCGGATCGAACCTCTTCACCAATGTGCCTTCAACGTTTGCGCCGGTGGACCGCATCCCGGTCACGCCCGATTACGTGATTGGTCCGGGAGACGAGTTGTTGATCCGTCTGTGGGGGCAGGTAACGCTTGATGGACACTTCACGGTCGACCGTACCGGAAACGTCTACATTCCGCAGGTAGGAACGGTCCGGGTAGCCGGAGTTCCCTTCGCCAAGGTAACCGAGCTGCTGCGCTCCCAGATCGGTCGCACTCTTAAGAACTTCGACATCAACGTCAACATCGGGCAGCTTCGGTCCATCCAGGTCTTTGTCGTGGGCGAGGCGCGACGGCCGGGCAGCTACACCATCAGTTCTCTCAGCACGCTGGTCAACGCCCTCTTCGCCACGGGCGGACCATCGCCGATCGGCAGTCTCCGCAACATTCAGGTAAAACGCGGCAAGGAGACGGTCACGACCTTCGACTTCTACGACCTTCTCCTGAAGGGCGACAAGTCCAAAGATGTGCCCCTGCTCTCAGGCGATGTGATTTACATCCCCCCCGCCGGGGCGATGGTCGCGCTCGCCGGCAGCGTCGACAACGCCGCCTTGTACGAGATCACCCCGGGGTCGACCATACAGGATGTGATCGCTCTCGCCGGGGGCTTATCGACACTTGCCCAGGATAAGCAAGTACGCATCGAGCGCATCGCCCATCACGACACACGCTCTGTCCTTGACGTCAAAATGGACGCCGCAGGCATGGCGACCGTGTTGAACGATGGCGATCTGATCGAGGTCTCGCCGATCCTCGATCGTTTCAAAGATGCCGTGACCTTACGGGGCAACGTCGCCGATCCGCGGCGGTTTGCCTGGTTTACCGGCATGCGCATCCGCGACCTTATCCCGGATAAGGAAGCGTTGCTGACGCGCGACTACTGGCAAAAACGCAACCAGCTTGGTCTGCCGATGCTCGATTCTACCCCGGAGGTCCGCCGCTACGCCCCCGAGACTCCGGTCGCCCAGATCAACGGCGCAGGCGTCGCGCCACCGCGCAACGCACTGCTTCTGGGCGCGCCGAATGCCCAGGATAGCGACGTTAACGTATACGGCGTGACCACACCGTACACGAACGCGGCGGATACGGACTATGCGGCTGCGAACGGCAGCCAATATAGTCAGTACAACGGTCAACTTTCCTCGACCACCGACACTACGGGAGGTGGCGGTACGCGCACCAGCAGGAACAGTGTACTGGGTTCAATTGATTCGGCTGCCGATCCCAACATGGCCGGAAGCACCTCGGGAGCTTCGATCAGCGCGTCGGTCACCGGAACATCGCGGCGGTTCCCGGCCAAGAATGCCGTCGTTTTGAGCGCGCCCGAGGTCGACTGGGCCTATGCGGTGGTCGAGCGGCTGAATCGCAGCGACCTGTCGACCCAGCTTGTCCCTTTCAACCTGGGCCGCGTTGTTATCGATGGCGACAACAGTCAGAACCTTGAACTGCAGCCCGGGGATGTCGTGACCATCTTCTCCAAGGCGGATATCCGCGTCCCGCAGGCGCAGCAGACCAAATACGTTCGACTGGAAGGCGAGTTTAAAGCGGCGGGGACCTACAGCGTCTCTCCTGGAGAGACGCTCCGCCAGCTGGTTGCGCGATCCGGAGGGCTTTCGGGGGGTGCCTATCTCTTCGGATCGCAGTTCACCCGCGAGTCGACCCGCGTGCTCCAGCAGCAGCGATTGAACGAGTATGCGTCCGACCTGGAGCGCCGCATCAAACTGGCCGAGGCGAACAGCGCCAACAATGCCCTCAATCCGCAGGATCAAATCGCCGACATCGCGGCTCTTCAGCAGGCTCGCACGGTCGCCGGGCGTCTGCGCCAGCTCTCCGCGAGCGGGAGGATCGTCCTCAACGTACGTCCCGACAGCAAGACGCTCGACAACATTCCCGACCTGCCTCTTGAAGACGGCGATACCTTCATCGTTCCTCAGGTCCCATCGAGCATCGATGTCTTCGGCTCGGTGTATACCCAGACCTCTTTCCTCTACGATCCAAGGAAGCATGCGGGCGACTACATCCGTCAGGCCGGCGGCGGTACACGGACGGCCGACACACGCCGCAGCTATATCGTGCGCGCGGATGGATCCGTCATCAGCCGCCAATTCTCCACCGCCCTGTTCACCGGGAACTTCGACGCAACTCACCTGTACCCCGGCGATGCCATCATCTTGCCGGAACAGGTGGATAAGCGGCCCATCCTGAGAAACCTTGTGGATATTGCAACGATCATCGGCCAGTTCGGTCTGGGGATCGCTGCGATCAACGTACTCTAAAACTTGGATGTCATGGACGCTTCTCAAGCGCGGGGACTGTTTCTCGATCGGGACGGTGTAATCAACGAAGAGATCGGCTATCTCAGCCGGCGGGAGGACATGCGGTTTGTCCCCGGTATCTTTTCTCTTTGCCGTACCGCCCGGAGCCTCGGCTACAAGCTGCTGATCGTAACGAATCAATCCGGCATTGCGCGCGGCCTCTATACCGAGGCCGAATTCCACACCCTTATGGAGTGGATGCGGACCGAGTTTCTGCGCGAAGGCGTTGCGTTCGACGCCGTCTATTTTTGCCCGTTCCACCCCGAGCACGGCGTTGGCGCGTATCGCCGCGAGCATGAGGATCGCAAGCCGGGCCCGGGCATGCTGCGGCGGGGCGAGCGTGAATTTGCTCTTTCGCTTGCTTCCAGCGTGCTTGTGGGCGACCGGTGCTCCGATATCGCTGCGGCCAACATCGCCGGTCTGAGGCAGGCGTTTCTTCTTCGCGGCACGGAGCAAGCCAGATGCGGCGGACAACACATTGATGTGAGCGCCCTTGCCGAAGTCGAAGCCTGGATCGCCAAGCAGGGATGATGTTCGCGGGACGTGGCACGTACACTGCCCCGGCAGAGACACATCTGCGTGAGTCTTTTTGGAACACTTGTGTTTTCATAGGTGACAAGTCCAGAACAGTACGGGAACCGTGCCTCTAGGCATTTCTTGTTCTGTTTTACAGAAACACTCTATCTTCTGCATGTAAGGTTTCTTCATGATCCTCTTAAGCAAAGGCCGTGCAACGAATTTATGAGCCGACAAGTGTACGCGGGTGTTACAGTAAGCGAACTCTGTGAACGAAGATCGGCCATGATGGTTCATCAACATCCACAGTTGAGGCAGATGGTTTTACTCGCCGGCACATAAAGGACTACAAGGAACAAGCTGAGCAGCGTCCACATTGTCTTGCATCAACCGTTATGACCGATCACGGATTGGATGAGTATGCCGGATGAGCACCGATTCGCCGAATTAAGATCCTCGGTGATCCTTGAAAACTCGTACTCCTATAGCGGCCGCTCCCTTGCCGCCGAGCTCCCTTTCCAGAAAAGCCGAGCGCGGGTTGCTCCTCCCGCAAGCTTCTTCCGCTACCGCGTGATGAAGCGCGGTATGGACATCGCTCTGGTGCTGGTGGCGCTTCCGTTCTTCCTTCCCCTGCTTGCGGTGGTGTCCCTGTGCGTAATGTGGACCTCGCCGGGTCCGATCTTCTTCTCGCACCGGCGCATCCGCAAGAATGGCGCGTTCTTCTCCATGTGGAAGTTTCGGACGATGTGCGTGAACTCGACGGAGATCCTGGACGAGTACCTGAAGGCGCATCCCGAGGCCCGCGCCGAGTGGTACAGCAGCCGCAAACTGCGTGTCGACCCGCGCATCACGCCGATCGGCAGCTTTCTCCGTCGCTTCAGCCTCGACGAGTTGCCGCAGATATGGAATGTCCTGACCGGAACGATGAGCCTGGTTGGACCACGTCCCATCGTGGCCGCCGAAGTGGAGAAGTACGCCGACAGCTTTCCCTGCTACTGCAAGGTCAAGCCGGGCCTGACGGGCCTCTGGCAGGTCTCCGGGCGCAGCGGCATCAGCTACGATGCGCGCGTCGCGCTTGACTGCGAGTACGTCCGGAACTGGTCGCTCGCGCGCGACTTGCTCATCCTCTTGAAGACCTTTCGAGCGGTAGTGCATCAGGATGGCGCGTACTGACCAGCTTCGGTACGATGAAGCTGTGAGCCGCGTCCAGATCGTCCGTCCGGTGTGCCCAGGAGATTGTTAGCTGTGGAAGGCATGCGTGACCTCCTGCGAACCAACCTGCGGCGCAGTCTCCAAGCGATGACCGAGACCGACCGTATCGCTGCGGCATGGCCGGTCGTTTGCGGAGCGGCGATGGCGGCGCATGGACGAGTGGTGGCCTGCGAGGAAGGCATGGTGCGGGTAGAGGTCTTCGATGAGCAGTGGCTCTCGCAGATGCTCTCCATGCGCGCGCAGATCGGTGGCGAGCTGGGTCGGATCGCCGGGGTGCGCGTGAGCGGGGTACACTTCGAGAAGAGGACGCAAAGGAGTTCAGTTGAGCGCCATCGAAGCTGTATCGCTTGAAGAGGTCCGGCGGGTGGCGGAGCTCGCCAATCTGGAACTGACGGCGGAGGAAGAACCGCGGATGCAGCGCGACCTTAACGCCATCCTGGGCCACATCGCGGAACTTAACCGTCTCGACACCAGTGGCGTTCCGGCGATGGCCCAGGTTGGCGAGTTGCTCGCGGACACCGCGCGGGCCGAGGGAGCCGGCGCGGCGCTCCGGCTCGACGCGGTACGGCCTTCAGTCGATCGTGCCGCAGTCATGGCCGTGGCTCCCGAGACGGATGGCCGCTTCTTCAAAGTCCCCAAGGTGATCGAACGGTGACGATGGTGATGCAAGAGACAGTGACATCGATCGACGCGGTGCGCCATGCCATCGCCGCCGGGGCGAAAACGGCGACCGTCATGGCTGAGCAGCACTACAGCGCCATCGCCGAGCGTGATGGCGAGATCCACAGCTTTCTCACGCTAAGCCGCGATAGGGCCATGAGGCAGGCCGCCAGGATCGACGCAATGGCCGCGCGCGGAGAAGAGCTTCCCATGCTCGCGGGCGTTCCCGTCGGCATCAAGGACGTGCTGGCGATGCAAGGCGCGCCCGCCACCGCGGGTTCGCTGATCCTCAAAGGGTATCGCCCGCCGTACGACGCAACGGCAGTGGCCAAGCTTGAAGCGGCGGGCGCGGTGCTGCTGGGCAAGCTAAACTGCGACGAGTTCGCCATGGGCTCCTCGAACGAAAACTCAGCCTACGGGCCGGTAAAGAACCCGCGCTCTCTCGACCGCGTTCCCGGCGGATCGAGCGGCGGCTCGGCGGCGGCGGTCGCGGCGGGCTTTGCGGTCGCCTCGCTCGGTACGGACACGGGCGGGTCGATCCGGCAGCCTGCGGCCTTCTGCGGTGTGGTCGGTGTGCTGCCGACGTATGGCCGGGTCAGCCGTTATGGTCTGATCGCCTTTGCCTCGTCGCTTGATCGCGTAGGCCCCTTCGCCCGCAACGTCACGGACGCGGCAACGGTCCTTCAGGTACTCGCGGGCAAGGATGAGCGGGATGCCACCTCCTCCGACCGGCCTATGGATGATTACGTGGGCTCGCTGGCAAAGCCGGTCGAAGGCCTCCGCGTGGGCGTTCCGGCGGAGTACTTCGGCGACGGCCTCGACCCGGAGATTCGCGACTCCATCGAGCTTGCAATCGAAGGTCTCAAGGCCGACGGCTGCCTGGTAAAGCCCGTCAGCCTGCCCCATACGGAGTACGCGATCCCGGCGTACTACGTCATTGCCACGGCCGAGGCCTCTTCCAATCTCTCCCGCTTCGACGGGGTTCGCTTCGGTCTGCGCGCGGCTGAAGCCAGGACCCTGCCGGCGATGTTCAAGCGCACGCGCGACCAGGGTTTCGGGGCGGAGGTCAAGCGCCGCATCCTACTCGGCACCTACGCCCTCAGCGCGGGCTATTACGACGCCTACTACAGAAAGGCCCAGCGCGTACGAACGCTGGTGGCCCGGGACTTTCTCGCCGCCTTCGAGCAGGTCGACGTGATCGTCGGTCCCATGACGCCAACCCCAGCCTTCAAGCTGGGCGAGAAGACGGGCGATCCTTTGGCGATGTACCTCGCCGATATCTACTCTGTAGCCGCTTCGCTCGCCGGCATCTGCGGCGTTTCCGTTCCCTGCGGCGCGACCGGGGACGGTCTTCCCATCGGCGTGCAGATCATGGCCGGGCACTTCGACGAAGCGACCATGCTGCGGGTCGCGCTTGCGGTGGAGTCGCGGCAGGGGACACACGCTGTCTAAGCGCTCCGCCGCCGTGCTGCTTTTGCTGGTCTGCGGCTGCCACCAGGAGACGCCGATCGAGCGCGGGACCCGCCTGTTCCGGGCGCGTCAGAAGAGCCGTTTCGCCGCGGCCGCAATGCAGATGAAGCTCTTTTCGGGTCTTAGCGACGGTCGCATGGTACGGGCCAATCCGCACGATGGCCTCGGCCTGGCCATCCGGGTGGACAAGACGGAAATGCGCGTCGGTGAACCGCTGCGGCTGCATCTGGTCTACGAAAACCTAAGCGCGCGCGGCGAAATCTCCGCCACCACCTGCCAGGGATTCTCGCTCGCCGCGGAAGAAGAGGCGACCGGCGTGGTGGCAGCGGTCGATCTCCGTTTCGCTTGCCCGCTGGACGATCCGCTGCGCGACAATCCGGCAGTGCTGCGGCGCGGCAATCCGCGAGCGGTCGACGTAAGCACCGCGGACACCAGGCTGCGCTTCGACCGTCCCGGGCGCTACCTCATCCTCGCGGGATGGCAGAGCTTTCGGCCCACCGAGGGGATGTTCGGCAGCCGTAGCGAATACGCGGCGGTCGCTTCCAACCAGGTCCTGATTGAGG
>CAXTWP010000122.1:0-5658 GCA_964247945.1 uncultured Acidobacteriaceae bacterium
GGCCGCCCGCAGGAGGCGTGCCGCCTCGATCCCGCGGTCCGAGGTCGTGGCCACCGGCGTATCATTCGCGCCCGGCAGATACTCCGCCCGGTGCGATGGAAGAACGGCGACACCTGCATCACCGCCGACGGTGCGAACGTATGCAGCCATGAGAGCGTCACCGTCTCATCATTCTCCCGCTGTACGTCCCGCAACCCGCTTGAATCGAATTGCTGGTTCTCGAAGCTGTTCGGATCGGGATCGTAGGGAATCTCAAAGAAATCTTCGCGCAGCTGCGCCACCGCTCGGAGCTGGTCGTTCGGCGTACGGTTCCAGATCACCGATCCGAAGCCGCCATATCCATTGGCGGCATCGTGGAAGACCTGCCCGATGGGCGGCGACAGCCCGAAGTCGCTCCGGTTGCCGTTCAGGCTGGCGTAGTAGGCCAAGCGCTCGGTGTGGTCGCCGAAGCTCAACTGGTCGTTTGTCTGGAGAAAGCTGCCAGCGCTCAGGACGCCCTCCGCCTCGCGGTCGCGCTCGAACCCCGTCCGGGGGACTACGTTGAAGACGCCGTAGGTCCGGTCGCCGACGTCCGCCGTGTAGCTGCCGCGCTGCACCTCGATGTAGTCGATGTCCTTGGGGTCGATCTGCGCGCCCAGGTTGCTTGCGATGTTGGTGTTGGGAATTTCAACCCCATCGATCAGCCAGCTTACCTGGTGACCGCCGCGCATGTGCAGCATGTCATGCGTCATGTACGCGCCCGGCACGTAGTCGGTGATCATGGCCATGCTGTTGGTGCGGTCGGCCCCGGGCGTGGCGGCAATCTCCTCGCGGCCGATCAGGACTTCAGGGGTGGCGCTGTCGATGTTGGCTTCATGCTCGCCGCTCTTGACCGACACCTCCTCGCGGACGCCGCTCACCCGCAGCTCAAAGTGCAGCACCGGCGAGGTATCGGACGCCAGCGTCAGACTCTGAAGCTCCTCCGCGAACCCAGCCGCCATCACCCTTACTCGATACTCTCCGAGCGGCAGCGCCGGCAACGCAAACGACCCCTCCGCATTGGTAACCGCGGATCGCACAAAATCTGACGCGGCCGCATGAACCTCTACCCGCGCTCCCGCGACAGGCCGGTGTTGTACATCGTGCACCACGCCGCGCATCTGGCTGAAGATCGTCGCGTACGCCGTCCCGCCATACACAGACCACACCAACACCCAACTTGCAAGACAGATGCGCATAGAACTCCTTCGCCTGGGAGGGCGGGTCTAAGCCGAAACGGCGAATAGTAGATACGTTGCGGACAGAATGGGATTGTCGGCGGTGCAACTGCTCACCCTCGCGAAGCCGTTCCGTGTCGCGCGACCACCTGAGAGCAAATCGCCTGATGGTGGGTTGAAAGTCAGTTTCGCTTCGGGACTGGCAAAGAAGAAACGAACGCGCTCCCTACACCAACTGCAATCTTGCGCGGGAGTGGCTCAGCTAGCCTGCGTTGACTGGAGGCCCACGCATCCTCCGAGCCTGGTCCCGCGCCATCCGCGCACGGGCCAGGGTCCGCACCTTCATGGAAGGATGGCTGACTGCCTCTCCAAAGCGCAGCCCCGCCACCACAAATCCGGCGTTACCGTGCCGCGCCTGAAGACTCGCCAGCGGCCAGGACGAGCACAGCGGCGCCTTCAAAGTAACGCTCCGCCCCTGCTCCGCCTGCATCGACCCCATGCAGCGATGCGCCCCAGCGCGCCGGCAGCAGACCGGCAGACCCGCGTTCCGGCTACGAGCCATCGCGGGCCAAGCCAGAGGAAGGCCGAACAGCGCCAGCAGGATCAGGCTCATCAGGCGTCGCACAGCCCGATTGTAGAGCACGTTACAGATTGCACCTATCAGAATCGTAAGCGCGCACTCTCGATTTGCTTGGAGGTCTACGCGTCGTGCACGATGCCATCGATCTTGACCTTGGAACACCAGAAACAATGCCGGATATCTCTTTCCGGCATCAGTTCCGTGAGGTCTAACCGCCTCCAGCAATGCAATCCGAAACGACAGAGATGGGCCAGCGCAATGTTCGATTCATGCTCGCGATGAGGCCACAGTTTAGCTGCCGCTTGGGCGAGTTCGGTATTTGGTTGCTCTTGCATCGGGTCTCCAGGGCTATCTACTCATTCAAGTCGCCAAATCCCCACGTGCAGGTTAGTGCGGGATGTCGCGGTGGGCGGTCTTCACGCGATACCCCGCGCTGGCCAGCCGCTTCTTCATCTCCTCGGCGATAAACACCGATCGGTGCTGCCCCCCGGTGCACCCAAACGCCACCGTCAGGTAGCTTTTGCCTTCCTTGATGTAATGCGGCAGCAGAAACAGCAGCATCTCCGCCGTTTTATCGAGAAACTCCTGCGTCTGCGGAAACTGCCGCACATACTTTGCCACCCTGGCGTTCTTTCCCGTCAGCTTCCGGAACTCCGGAATGAAGTGCGGATTCGGCAGAAAGCGCACGTCGAAGACGAGGTCCGCGTCCGCCGGAACGCCGTTCTTGAACCCGAAGCTGCTGGACGAGATGGTCAGGTTCCGGTCACTCGCTCCCGCATCCGCCCTCTCGAACTGCGCGTTGATGTGCGCGCGCAGCTCATGGACGTTGAACTTCGTCGTATCCAGCAGAATGTCTGCGACGTTGCGCACCGGGTCCAGCCGCTTCCGCTCCGCACGAATGGACTGCACCACCATCTCGCCGCGTCCCAGCGGATGCGGCCGCCGCGTCTCCGAGAAGCGCCGGACCAGCACGGCTTCATCGGCCTCGAGGAACACGACCCGCGTCGGCAGCACCGTCCGCACGCTGTTCAGGATGGCCGGGAACTGGTCCAGCCGAATCCCCTCGCGGACGTCCACCACTAAAGCCGCACGATCGATCTCGGTCGACTGCCGGACAAGGTCGGCAAAGCGGGGGATCAGCTCGAGCGGCAGATTGTCGACCGAATAGAAGCCCAGATCCTCAAACGCCTTCAGCGCCGAGGCCTTGCCTGCCCCGGACATCCCTGTCAGAATCACCAGCTCGCCATGCGGCCCGTGCTCTCTCGGCTTCGGCTCCTCCGCCTCCGCCTTGACATGCCTCACCGGCACCGCGGCTCTTTTACCGGCTGCAGCCGCGTGCGTCCCAGCCGCTTTTGTCACCTGTTTGCGTGGCATAGACCGATCCTAGCATCGCGGCAGATCGACACCAGCCGCAGCCTTCCAGCCCCCGGGCTCGCCATGTCCCGCTACATCGCCGCCTGGGCCGGCATCTCCGCCGCCGGCAGATTGCCGGCATTCTTGTCCATCTTGTTATGCCGCTTCAGCGTCGTGTACTTCCCTTTCAGCCTGACCGCCTGCTGCTCCACCTTCGCAAGCGCGTCGTGCAGAGCCGCCGCCATTTCTGGGCACTCGCAGGTCGCCACCAGACAGTGCCCGCTTGAGACCACCGTCACCTCCGCGATCCGCCGGTACTTATCTTCCGTCAGAATCACATGCGCCGTCGCGTCCCGCCCCAGCATCTTGCCGATCCGCTCCAGCGCCTCGGCCGCCTGCGCCTTAAGGTACTCATGAACTACCGTCTGCCGCCCCGTGTACTCGACCTTCATGCCCCGACCTCCGGTTTGACTCGACAACAAGACAACTTGATGAACAGTTCTACACCCCTGAGGGCGCTTTGCACAGCCCTTTCGGCTAGCGCACCCGCCTTTGGTGGGTGCTGGGGATCTGGAGGTCCTCCCGATATTTGGCCACCGTGCGCCGAGTCACCTGGATACCTTGCCGCTGCAGCTCCGCCGCCAGATGATCGTCCGTCAGCGGTTTGCGCGGATCTTCGTCCTCGATCAGCTTCTTTACTTTGCGTTTAAGCAGCACCAGCGGCAGGTCCGCGCCCTCAGGCCCGTTTACACCCTCCGAAAAGAAGAACCGCAGCTCGTACACTCCCTGCGACGTATGCACATACTTGTTCGCCACCGCCCGGCTTACGGTGGAAGGGTGCACCCCGATCTCCTCCGCCACCTCCTTGATCATCATGGGCTTCAGCGCGCTCTCGCCATGCTCCAGGAACTCCCCTTGTCGCCGCACAATCACCTCGCATGTCTTCACGATGGTGTTCTTTCGCTGCTCAATATTGCGCAACAACTGGATCGCCGACTTGTACCGCTCCTTGACGTACTCCCGAACATCCTTTTCCGTCTGCTTCTGCCGCAACATTCTCCGGTAGCCCTGGTTGAGCCGCAGTACCGGCAGGTCTTCCTCGTTCATTAAGACGACGTACTCGTCGTCGCGCTTTACAAAGGCCACATCCGGCTCAATCAGCCGGGTCTCGCTCTGGTTGTAGCGCTGGCCCGGCCGGGGGTCCAGGGTCCGGATAAAGTCCACCGCCGCCTGCACCTCCTCCGCCGGTCGCCCGCAGCAATGGGTAATCTCCCGCATATCTTTCTTCTGCAGCAGGTGCAAGTGCTGCGAGACGATCGCAGCCGCCACCCCGAACAGGTCGGCCTGACGCACCGGCGCGGCTACGCTTGTATCCAACGCGGCCGCATAGTTCTCCATCTCAGCCGGTTCCAGCCCCAGCACATCGGCGTCCTTCTTCGCCTTGGCAGTGGCCCAGGCCTCGCGCCGCCTCAGCACCAGCGCAGCTTCCCGCCGCTGCGCCGCAATCTGGATCAGCAGACACTCCCGCAGGTCGCGCGCGCCCACTCCCAGCGGGTCAAGCTGATGGATCACGCCCCGCGCCTCTTCCATCACCGCCAGGGCGACGCGAAACTCATCCAGCTCCTCGCCCTGTGCCGCGGCGGCGGCCAGGTAGATCGCAGTCGCATGGGCGTTATGGCCGTTGCGGTCCTCCGGCTTCTCGGCTAGGCCGTTTGCATGCGCCACGCCGGCCTTCTCCGCGAGATGATCCACCCACCATGGCCCGGGCCTGCTCTTGCCCCCACGATCGAACGGCAACACCTCATTGCGTGCCGGCTGACGCACCACCTCCACCAACGCCTCCGCCAGCTCCTCATCGGTCGCCGTCAGGTAGCCGGTCTCATTCAGGTTCCCAACGATCAACTCCGTCGCCATCCTTACTGGACGCGAGAGCGTGAGTGATCCAAGCTGCCACGCCAGGTGGTCGCTCAACCGGCTGGGCGCGGATAAAAAATGCTCGAACGACGGCTTGTCCGATTCCTCGAAGTTCGAGGCCGTCCGAAATCCCGGGTCCAGATAATCCTGAAAGTAGCTCCCGAAGTCGATCTCGTCGAAGGGGTCTTTCTCCGTCCTGGTCTCCGCCGCCAGATCCTCCGCAGACCGCTCCCGCTCCCCCTCAATCCCCGCCCGCTCTTCCAGCGACAGTGCCGATTCTTCCAGTTCCTCAAGGACCGGGTTCTCCACCATCTCCGAGTTGATCATCTCCTTCAACTCAAGCTTGTTCAGCGCCAGCACGCTGACCATCTGCACCAGCCCGGGCGTCAACACCTGGCGTTGCGACAGTCGCTGGCTCAGCTTGGGTTGCAGGTACACGATCGGGGCCCTCTCTTAGAAGCTCAGAATACGCGGCGGCCGCAACGACACGCACCATCTCCGGTGCGGTTGCCCGTCTGGGTCCAGTCTATACTTCCGCTACATTCCCGATACGGAACAGGTAACCACCTTGGATTACCGCGGGTTTACGGATCAGTCCATCGAGAAGCCTTCGCC
>CAXTWP010000122.1:5668-7898 GCA_964247945.1 uncultured Acidobacteriaceae bacterium
GCCCCGGCAGCGGGCTTGCGAAACTGTGAAAGCCGCGCGGCGATCCGGTCGCGAAGATCTTTCCTTCGGCGATGATGTAGGCGCGATCCGTAACCAGCAGCGTCTCGCGCACATTGTGGTCAGTGATCAGCACTCCGATGCCGCCGGCCTTCAGCGCAAAGATGATCTCCTGCAGCTCCAGCACGGCGATCGGGTCGATACCCGAGAACGGCTCGTCCAGCAGGATGAACGCCGGCTGAATGGCGAGACAGCGGGCGATCTCCACCCGACGCCGTTCACCGCCCGAGAGCGCATAGCCGCGCGTCTTTCGCACATGGCCCAGGCTCAGTTGCTCGATCAGCCGCTCCGTACGCGTCCGGCGCGTCTCGCGGTCGAGCGGCTGCGCCTCCAGCACGGCAAGGATATTCTCCTCCACCGTCAGTTTGCGAAAGACCGACGGCTCCTGCGGCAGATAGCTGATGCCATAGTTACGCGCCCGCAGGTACATCGGCAGTGTCGTGATGTCCGTCCCGTCGGCTAGAATACGCCCCGCGTCCGGCCGCACCAGCCCCACGATCATGTAAAAGCTGGTGGTCTTGCCCGCGCCGTTCGGTCCCAGCAGGCCCACCACCTCGCCCTGCCGGATCTCGATCGAAACGCCGCGTACCACCTCGCGGCCGCCGTAGGACTTGCCGATCTCCTGCGTCGCCAAGGTCCGGTTGGTCGCCCCATTCGAGTTCGTTGGGTTCAAGGCTGCTTCACCCGCGTCACCGTGTGGACCCTATGCGCCGCTTGCCCGGCCTCCGTCGCCTCGCCGCCCGTCACCACGACGCTCTTGTCGCCGCTGTGGAACTTCAGCGCCTGCCCCGTCACCGTGCCCTGCGCCTCGTCGATCATCCGCGGCGGCGCGGCTGGGGTGCCCGTGAGTACAAACAACCCGTCGCCGGCGGTGTACACCAGCCGCTCCCCGGCGGCGTGCCGTCCCGGCTGCTCCATCTCGATGTTGCCTATAGCCACAATGCGGTCGACGCTGCCCCCGAAGAACACTCCCGACTCCTTAGATCCTCCAGATGCTCCCCTTGCAGATGTTCCCGCGACCTGCTTTGGTGCGGAACCTTGCTCATCCACAGGTTGCAGGTAAGCTGTCGCCTGCTCCGCCCGCATCGTGCCGTCGGCGTCTTCCACCTTGACCCCACCGCCAAAGTCCACCTGGCGCGCTCCGTCGATATAAACCATTTTCCGGCTCGCAACCCGAACGATGGCGGGAGCAGCCTGCGATTTGCGGTCATCGGCAACCGCTTGCCCCACAAGCACCGCATGGACAGGCGCGGCTGATGTTTCCGCCGCCTCAGCGCGAGCGGTCAACCGCCCCACCGCCTGCTCCATGTCCAGCACCGGTGCCTCCACCTGCGACGCGCCTTGCCATAGTCGTGCAGGCTTACCCTCTGCCGCACCATGAAAGACGGTCCGCTGCGCGTCGTGATGCAGCTCTGCATGGTCGGCCAGCACATGCACCGGCTCCGCCGGCTTTGCCTGGTTGGCGCCGGCAGCCTGGACGTAAGTCGCCTTCACCCCGCCCGTCGCCGTCGCATCGCCGCTTCCGTGCTCGAACACAATCGTCGCCGCCGTCACGGTACCTTGCGGATCGGTGACTATGGCACGACCGGTTAGCACCAGATGGTCCGCGTCGCCGTCGTACACCGCTGTCTCCGCGGCGGCGCGCTCCACAGGCGAAGGGGCCGCCCCCGGCTTCGCGGCGGCACGGCTGGTAAGCGCAACATGACCCGTCTGAACCGCGCGGGCGACCTGCTCCGCTCCGCCTTTGCCCCGCGCAGCCGCGGAAGGGCGCAGACTCACCTCCAGCGTGTCGCCCATACTGGTCTGCTCCGCCCCCGTCGGTCCCGCCCGGTGTAGCGCGGTGTGGCCGCTGCCGTGCACCTTCATCAACTGAACGTTCTTGCCCGAACCTGTAAACTCCCCACGCAGCCAGTCGCCCGCAAGCTCGCTTCGCGCCGCCTGCGCCGTGCCGGCATCGCTTACGAGCACAATCTTGGCGGCTCCCGCTGCCTCGGCCTCGCGCAGCTCCTGTTGCTTTTCGCCGGCTTGCGTCAGCGCGAAGGTCATTGCATCGGCCACCGCATCCCGCGTGTTCCAGGCCGCGCGCGAGTCCGCACCGCACACCCGATCATTGACGTGGACAGCCCCGGTCAAGACTACCTTCTGCGGCTGCCCCGCCGGGTTGAAGGCTACC
>CAXTWP010000123.1:0-7847 GCA_964247945.1 uncultured Acidobacteriaceae bacterium
CTTCCATACCGTCTCCGAATCGCTGTTCACATACGTCAACGCGCCGTTGACGTATGTGAACGCGCACCGCCTAAGTTACTGACCTGCAAAGCGTTGATGTTCGTCAACTTTTTGCCTTCACGCTCAACCCTGGAAGGGGTAGAGTGTCATCGTTTCTCATGTGCGCAGCACATTGCATTTGCTGTTGCTGTTGTCGCTGCGGTTGAGGTTGGGGCGGTTGTTGCTTTTACCTGTGCTGGGATCACCGGCACACCTGCGGAGGACCTAAGTAGCTGCTCGTTCTCAGAGCTGCTATTTAGGTCCGGAGCCATTCGCAGCGGCCCCGTTCCGGCTAGCTTGTTTGGCAGCCGCAACGCTGGGGGGAACCTTCTTGATGCGCAGAGAGCTGGGGACATCTCCCTCGGGGTTCGAGCGGAGATGTTGCTGAAAGTCTTTGTCTTTGGTAAAGATGTACTCCAACGCTTCATTCACAACGTCATCTGCTGGACCTTTGTGGAAGTGGGCATACTTGTCCAACATTTTTGCGGTTGACTCTTCAAGTCTGATATTGGCTTCTACCTTCTTCGAGGTCTTGACGGAAAACAGTGGCATGGCTGAGTGCTCCTTCTGGGTTTAGGCTGCGTGGGAATTGGGGGCGCGGTAGATCACATCCGTCTCGAACCGCTGTTCGTCGTGGATGTAACCCTTCACAGTGATAAGCTCTCGAACCTGACGACGACCGTTGGCTGCACGTTCGCAATACAGAACGAAGTCGATGGCTTCCGCAGTCTCAGATCGCATGAAGCCGTGGTTTAGATTTGGCCTGGCACTCAGCGCAAGGTTCGACAGACGGCTCAAGGCGTCCCATGCTGACTTTGCATGGATCGTTGAAAGCGTCCCTCCATGCCCTGTGTTCATTGCCTGGAGTAGGTCATATCCGGCCTCGTTGCGAATCTCGCCCATGATGATCCGGTCTGGACGATGCCTGAGAGCTGCGGCTAACAACTCGCTGGGAGTAATGGCTGTCTGCCCTGGGATTGCTTCGACCGCCTCCCAACGTAGGGCATTCGGTTGTAGAACTTTCAGCTCGGCGGGCTGCTCGATGATGCACAGACGTTCACTCTCTGGAATGTGATCAAGCAGCGCCTTCATCAAGGTCGTCTTGCCTGAGCCGGTTCCTCCCGCGATGATGCCGTTCTTCCGGCTCATGATGAAGCTGACAACCTGATCCCTTACCTCCTCGGTCATGCTGCCCGACTTCACCAGCTCGTCGGACGTGTACCACTTATTGAACTTCCGGATGGTGAGGCAAGGGCCGGTGATAGAAGCGGGCGGGCCTACCACCGCAACACGCGAACCATCTGGGAGCCGCGTGTTGAGGATCGGATTCTGTGTCGTGAGGTCCTGACCGAGAATGCGCGCAACCCGCTCGATGGCTGCTGTGAGCCGGTCGTTTGTAAAGGGAACGCTCAACCGCACCTCTTCAGAGACGCCGCCTCGATCTGCATACACTCCGTTGGTCCCGTTGATCATCAGGTCGGAGATCGTCGGATCAAGAAGCAAGGTCTGTATCTCGGCGGGAAAGAACGGGAGAATGAGGTCGTAGCTCAACGGCTGTCTCCCGTCTGAATGCTTGGGAGGCTGGCCGGCACAATCGTCTTCATCGGGCCGACGGTTGCGACCGGTCTGATGTTTGCCGTAGCTGGGGACTGCGCCTCGACGCCCATCCGGTTCTCGTGAAACTCGGTGATGGTCATGCCAAGCGGATTGATCGTCTCGAACTGTGGGAAGATGCGGGCCTGATCGCTGACCTGCTTGGGGTTGAGGTAGTAGGTCACGCTCAACATCCAATGCTCTGTGCGAGGATCGTGGGAGTTGCGGGCAGAGTAGAGCTTGTCGAGGTCGATGAGGGCTGTTCCCTTGGATATCCGAACACCCTGCACCTGCTCGTCGGACATGCTGGTGATGGTGACGTTCCGCACATCTACGTCGCTCTGTTCAACCTGCCCAGCCGTAACCTGTGAAACGAGATGATCGCTGTTGTCCTGGGTCATCATCTGCGAGGCAAGCTGCTGGGACAGAAAGTAGTAGTTGAGCGGGTACTTCTTCGCAACCGTGTCTCTGCTGAGGGTGTAGCGATAGTTGGCCCAATCGGTGAGGTAGGTTCGTACTTCGCCCTCGCGCGGGCTGTAGTTGAGGTCTGAATACTGGATCGCCTGCGCCCGGCCCATCTCGTCGATGCGGATGTAGCGGTTCTGAGTGGGCTTGTGTGCGAGAGAGACGATGGCCGCGAACGAACCTAGCAGGGTCAGGGAGAGTGCGCCGATCACGAAGCGGCTCAACCTCCGCTCGGAATAGTGAGAGGCGTAAACCTCATTGGCGATGGTATCTGTGAGCAGCGCGTCTTTCGCTGTCCAGGCTGCATCGGTGAGAGGCGCGGTATGAGTTGCCATGGGTGAGGCTCCTTTGCGTTCTGGAAGCTACTTGTAAGGCACGATGATGGGGCGCTGGTGCTTCATCGGGTGAGCTGGGGGATGGAGGTGGCGCTGGTTTCGTATCAGTCCAACTAGCGCGAAGACGACGGTTGCGATGCAGAGAAGCAGAAGGCAAAGCCGCAGTGTTCCTCCAACGAAGTTGATAATCCACCGCGCAACGGGGTGGAGTCGGGCCTGAACTGCGAAGAAGATGGACATGCTTCTCTCCTGCTCTTATCCGGCGAATTTAGCGAAGGCGACGGCTTTGGTGACTGCGCCCTGGGCAGCTCCGACGACACTGGCTCCACCGCCGAAGATGGCTTGTGTGATCGAAGGAATGAAAAGCATGTTTATGATGAAGGCGACGAAGACCATCACAAAGGGAATGAAGTTCGCAATCCACATGCCTATCGAGTAGTCGCCGTGGAAGGTCTGCGTCATGAACTGGTTGATGAAGCCCTCCCAGACGAAGATGAAGGCAGAGGCGACCGCCCGAATCATGGCAAAGCTAAGTAGAACCTCCACGAAATGAAAGAACTTCCCTCGAAAGCTGTTGGTCATGTAGAGCGGGATGAACAGAGGACCGAACAGGGCCGTGATCGCGTAGAAGATGAAGGAGCTGATGTTGATGACGAACAGGACGGCGGATGCGAGGGCAAGGAAGATCTGTACCAACCAGTAGCAAGCCTGTTCTGGAATCGAGAACATCCCCGGCGCTCCCATCTGGCTCCCGGCGTCAGTGAGGAGCTGATTGAAGTTCTGAAGAGAGTTCTGGTCGAGCGCGGAAACAATTGCCTGGGCAAGGGTCGAAAACAGATGATTGAGACTGATCCCTGTACCTGGAACCGGGTTGATCCAGTAGGTCTCCAGAAGGCAGCAGACAGCAAGCCGTAGAAGGAACTGAATGATTACCCCGCCTTCAAGCGGCACGGGATTCAGGCTGAAGCTCATGTTTGCTGTCGAGTAGGTGATGACCATGTTCACCAGCATCATCAAAGCAATGAAGCTCAGCATCGAAAGCCCTAGACTGGTCAGAGCTCCGCCGTTGGTCGTCGTCAAGGCCGTTAGATTGTTGACGAACTGATAGAGCCAGTCCTGTCCGGGAATGACTAGAGCCAGTGCTTGCGGGTGGAATAGGGTCATCATCTTCGCGTCTCTCGTCTCTGCGCTGCGTAGGATTTAGGGAACGTAGGTCTGCCAGGTCTTCGATCCGCCCGTGTTGAAGGAGTGAGATTTCTTCTTGTTCGCCTCGACCTGCCTATTCAGCTCGGCGTTGTGCTTCGCCTGGGCCGCTTCGAATTGCTGCTGCTGGATCGCGGCGAGTCTCGCCGCATCATCCTTGGCCGGTACTGCAGGCGTAGGCGGCTTTTCTCCGGGGCATCCGGTCAAGGTCAAGGCCAGAAGTCCGCTGATAGAGAGCGTCGAAAGATTGCGGCATAACTTGTTCATAGAAGCTCCTGAGCTGCCGGAGAAGAGAGGCAGTAGCACCGCAGCTCAAACGGTGCTACTCGCCTTGGGTTATGGAACGTAGGTTGTCCACGTCGATGAGCTGGTGACGTTGAAGGTGGGATTGGCTTGATGCTGCGCCTGGACATTACCCCAGGTATTCAAGTCCTGGGCTGCCGCATTCCGTTGCTGCATGTTCTGAATCGCCATTTGCTGCGCGAGACAGGCATGGATAACGCCCTGCGCCTGGAGTTCCTGAAGGTGTTGGGCTTGTGAAGCGTTGAGGAGGTTGAGCTGCTGGACCTCCGTATTCGTGTCGTCGGCGTCGTCAAGTTGTTCGCCCTGCAGACTCTGCTGGGACGAGGCATTGGCATCGCGGGAGGCACGGTACGCGCCGACTGCATTCATGCAATCCGGCGAGGCTGCGTCTGATGCCTCGATCATCGCAAGCTGCGAACGGCTGGCGCTGTTCGGATTCTGCGAGGCGAGGTAGGTGGATGCGCTGCTGTTGACCGGGACGGTTGCGTTGCCCCAGGCCGTTGATGCAGCGGATGGTGAGTTGCTGTTGAAAGCCGTCGTCATCCCGCCTGTCTCACCAAACTGGTTGGCGACGTTGACGTGCTCCATCTGGGTGAGTTCGGTCTTCCACTGCGTTTTGAAAGAGAAGTGCTCAAGATTGGTCTTGAGCATGTTGTATTGCGTCGTCATCTGCGAGAGCTGCGAGATGAGAGACGCATAGCTGGTTGGGTCGAAAACAATATCCCCGAGGCCGAAGAGAGCGAAGCTGGGGGTAGCGGTTCCGAGGATCACAACGCCGGCAACGATCCACTTTCGGCGCCGTGTGAGCTGTAGGTTCATGCGTCCTCCTGATCTGGAAACAGTTAGAGGGCGGGGTCTACACGATGCTCCGCGTAGGAAGGAATCAGCATGTCTTGCGTGATGTATATCCGGGCGCGCGAACCCTCCTTTACCGTGATGACGGGCAGACGATTCAGGAACTTGTTTAGAATCTGCTCGCTCTCTTGAGCGGTCTGCTCAGAGATCCCGTTGCGTATCTCGGCGTCGGCAGTGAGGACGGAGCCTGTGTTGCCGATCTGCGCGAGGCCACCAATTCCGCCTATCAGGGCGGCGGCAGCAAACGAACTGAAATAGTGATTGTTGACGTTGGTCGCGAGGCCGGTCGTTCCAAGGGGGTCAAGCCCGATGAACTTGTTGAGCTGGACTGAGAAACCGTCTGGACAGATGGCCCGGTCGAACGTGACGAATAGCTTCCGCGCCTGAGCTGTACCGACGCTGGATACGCTGCCGATAAGCCGAGTTCCCTGCGGCAAAAGAAGCTGCTGGTGGTCGTGCGAGTAGTAGTCGGTGGTGAGCATGACGATCATGGGGCCGGCCAAACCGCCGTCGATGTGGTTGGTGACTACTCCCTCGAAGACTGTTCCCTCGAACACGCGGTAAAGCCGCCCCTGGTAGCCGTCGAAGTCATAGCGGGCCATCGGGTCTGTGTTCGTGGTGGTGCTGGGACTGCGCTGGGCTGAGACGGGCTGCAATGCAGCAGGACTGCCGGCCTTTCCTCCTGGCGACGCTGCGGCCAGCTCCTCACCGTTCGCCTGGGTCGCGCCCTCCTCCCGTTCGGCAAGGACGTTCGCGGCCTGCTGGTTGGGTGCGGCGGCGGTAGTGGAACCCGTCGCGTTCGGATGGGCGAAGTCGATGGCCACGGTGTCGCTGTTGAGCGCGTCCTGGTGCTCCTTCTCGCGGGCTAGCTGCCGCTGCTTTGCCTCGGCCTGGGCTTGAGTGACGTTGGAAGTCTTCTTGGGCGCGTTCGGGCTGTCGCCGTAGATTGCCTTCCGCTGAGCTACGGTCATGGGCGCTGCGGTGTCCGACTCAGGCCCGGGAACGGATTGCTGATTCTGGAGCTGCGCCATTTGGTCGGCTAGCTGCGTCTGGTGTATCCGGTCCTCCTGGTCTTTTTGGGCCTGGAGGTTCTGTTGCGCTTGGAAGCTGCGGACCTGTTGGGCATTCGGTGAAGCTGGCCGCATCGCAAGGTTGCTGGCAGGTGCTTCCTTCTTTCCTCCCTTCGTAAAGTTGGCGAGGTTCGCCAGGCCGACGATGCCAAACAGGGCTCCCAACCCCAAGATGAGCGGTAACGATTTCTTGATGGCGGGCGTAGCGGATGGCTGAGCTGGGATCGCTCCGGGGTCGGAAGTGGGCGGTACTTTTTCGTCGGCCATGGTGCTAGTTGCTCCCTTCGGTGTGGTCTGTACCGGTGCGGTGGAACTCTACGCGCTGCTTGCCGATGGTCAGATAGCCGACAAGGACGGTTTTTGGAATCGTGTACAGGCCGTCGTTGAAATCGAAGTTGATGAGGCTTCCCTTCCCGTCCTTCAGCTCATACAGGGCTGGCGTCTCCTGGAAGCGGCCGCGCAGGTAGGTGAACTTGTCATCGCGCCAAACCTGCTGCAGGCCCAAAGCATCGGCCTTCTTCCGGTCCCAGGCGTAATCGAAATGCAGCTCTCCGGGGTACTGGCTCCGGTACGCCTCGGCCTTGGTCTGTGCGGCCTTCAGGTCGTTCGTCTGCTTGGCCTGGGCTTCCGCTGCCTCTCGCTTGGCCTTGTCCAGCTCCGCGGCGGGAACGAATACCGGCATCGCGGCCAGCTTGTCTTTCCCGGCCTGATCGCCTGGGGTCACGAACACCTTGGAATCGAAGTGAGGATCGCCGTCCGCCGAAACCTCGCGGAGCTGCAGGGTGTACTCGTTGCCGTGGTCGGACACGATATGAACGTCCGTCGTGCTATTCGCAATTTTGGGCTTGATGGAGATATAGCGGCTGGCGACGTGGCCGCCGTCGAACACCCATGAAACAGTGTCGCCGCCGAACACGGTTGCGACCTTCTCCTCGGCCGGAAGTTCAATGAGTGTGGCCTGCAGGAGTCCGGTCCGGATGACTGGAGGCGTGTCGGTCTCGGTGATGATGACGGTTCGCGGTGCGCTGGGCAGGAGAACGTGCTTGGGGTCCGGGTTTGTGCCGGCATAGCTGCTCGTCGTCGCCCCAGCCGCAAGGCCGAATGTCATAAACAGAGTCGGGAGGGTTTTCATAGTGTGTCCTTGTCGGTGGAGCTGGTCATGCTGGGGTGGGTTAGACAGACTCTCCAAGGGCAAACCGCTCGATGCCCTCGGTGAGTCCGTATTGCTCGACGAGTTTGGCCCGGCGTACTCGGTCCTTCGGCTTGGTGGAGAACTTGGCGTAGCTCCTGCTGTCTAGGTTGAGCGTGAGCACCTTGGAGAGGCCGTCGCGCCGGATGTAGAGGGCTTCGCGTTGCCGCAGGCTCTCGAAGAGATCAAGTTGCTGCTCGGTGAGCTTGAAAAGCTCGCCGTAGGTCTTCCGGTTGAACGTGGCATCAGGCAGGAACACGAACGATGTGCAGGAGTTCACGATGCTTTCGGCGTTTGCCCCTAGATCATTTGCAGACTGGCCGATGAGAGTCACGCCGCCGAGATTTTTCCGCACGGTCTTGATGGAAGCGAGAGCCGCGTCCAGGAGCTGCTTGTTCTTCATCGAAGAGAACAATTCCTCGATGATGATGTGCTTGGGAACACCAAGATTTGCAGGGTTGTAGAGCACGTCGTTGATGCGCCGGAGTATCCAGACCATCAACGGCTCAATGAGGTCGGCGTACTGAGCGTTATTAACTCCTTGGAAGTCGAAGCACTGCAACCGGCTTAGAGAAAGCTGGTCCTCTACGTTGTCGAAGATGTTGGCGTAGACGCCGCCCTTGATCCATTTGCTCATGTAGCGGTCAAGGTGACGAGGCAGTCCAAGGAACCCGAGACGGCGGTTTTCCGGCCCCAGATGGTACATGCCCTGGACGGCTTTGTAGACTACATCCTCATCCTCGGGGCTCAGCTCCGCGCCGCCGTTGGTGAGGAGCAGCTTGACGAAGGAATAGA